>JANOVJ010000029.1:0-8834 GCA_031417295.1 bacterium
CAACGACCTTCAAGCCCAGGTCGGCGCAGATCGAGAACACCGTGTTGCGGGTGATGCCGTTCAACGCCCCGGCCGACAGATCGGGGGTGTAGACCACGCCGTTCTTGATCACGAACAGGTTCTCGCCAGCGCCTTCGCTCACAAAGCCCGAGGCGTCGAGCAGCATCGCCTCGTCATACCCGTCGTCGGTGGCTTCCATGTTGGCGAGGATCGAGTTGGTGTAGTTGCTCACCGCCTTGGCCTGCGTCATCGTGATGTTCACGTGGTGCCGGGTGTAGCTGCTGATCTTGACCAGGATGCCGCGCTTCAGCCCCTCTTCGCCGAGGTAGGCGCCCCACGGCCAGGCGGCGACCATCAGGTGGATCTTGTTGCCCTTGGGGCTGACGCCGAGCTTGTCGGAGCCGATCCATGTGAGCGGCCGCAGGTAGCACGATTCGAGCTTGTTGACGCGCACCACTTCGCGCTGCGCCTCCATCACCTGTTCCTGCGAGAACGGGATCTTCATGCGCAGGATCTTGGCGCTGTTGAACAAGCGCTCGGTGTGCTCGCGCAGCCGAAAGATGGCGGTGCCGCCCACGGTGTTATAGGCGCGCACGCCCTCGAAGGCGCCGCAGCCGTAGTGCAGCGTGTGTGAGAGGACATGGATCTTGGCGTCGCGCCATTCGACGAGTTCGCCGTCCATCCAGATCTTGCCGTCGCGGTCGGACATCGACATGGGGTGACCTCGGGTTGGGAAAGAGGCGAATTTTAGTCCTGCCCGACAGGCCGGTTGCCGGCTGGCGCAGGCCCCCGATTCGCGGGGGAGACCCCCCGATGTGGTGGGTGGATCGCCTGGTCAGGCTGCGGTGTTCACCGGCAAACTTGACCCTGTCGATCCCCACCCTGCGGACTCCTGCCAGCCGTATCAAGCCAGGCCAGGTTGGATGCATCGGCATTTCATCGTCTCAACTGACAGAGGAACCCCCATGAAACTTCAATACACGCTTTGCGCGCTGGCTCTGGCCGCGATGGCAACGACCGCGGCGCAGGCTGGCGCATCGGTGGTGTGCAGCGACTCGGTCGCCACCGTCGGCAACGCTGGCTACCTCGATTGCCGGGGCCCGATCGGCGGCAACGTCAATGGCAACCCGGCCGAGGCCGCGTACCTCAGCTCGCAATGGGGCAACACCTGGACCTGGCAGGGCAAGAGTGACGACGCGGGCTCGGGCCCCTTCGCTGCCGGCTACGGCGGCGCCACTTCGGGAACCTTGACGTTCGACAGCGCCGTCAAGGGCTTGTTCGTCCTGGCCATCAAGGGCGGCCCCGACTACAGCTACTACGAGTTCAAGGGCGGCGCCGGCGGCATCACGTCACTGAACTTCGACACGCTGGGCATCGTGAAGGGCAACGGCTCCGCAGGCCCGGGACTCTCCCACTTCGGCCTGTACACCGCGGCCGTTCCGGAGCCCGAGACCTATGCACTGATGCTCGCCGGCCTGGGCGCAGTCGGTTTCCTGGCCCGTCGGCGCAAGAACGTCTGATCGTTCTGTTTCGGCAGGCCGACCCAGCCCGCTTCGGCGGGCGTTTTGTTGGGCCGTCGGCACCGGCCGGCGGACGAATCACACGCCATTTTGCGGGCGCTCCAGCATCCATCGCACGACACGCCCGCCGCGGAGACTGATGGTGACGCACACCCCGCCGTCGTCGCACCAGCGCCAGCTTTCTTCGGCGCCTTCGGCAGGCGGTTCGATGCGCTCGCCGAGGCTGCCGGTCAGGGCCAGCACCTGCATCAGGCTCATGCCTTCGCGCAGCTTGCTTTGCAACATCACGGCGCTGTTGACGCGGCCGACCGGTGCGTTGCCGGCCTTGCGCATGACACGGGTGACGCGGCTGAATTGCAGCAGCATCCAGAACGTGATGGCCGTGACGGCGAGCACCAGGCCGGGCCAGCCATAGGCATACCAGCCGGCGGCCAATGCGGCGGCGATGAGGGCCCAGGTGGCGGCGGGGTTCATGTGTTGGATCGTAGCGGGAGCGCTTGTTTGTCGATTCACGAACCTCGTGGTTCGTTGCACCGCGCCGGGAGTTCGCCCCGGCGGGCGAGTCACTTTCTTCTGTTGCCCCAGAAGAAAGTAACCAAAGAAGAGGGGCCAACACGATTTGAGCCGGCCGCATGGCAAGAGGAGCCGGCTGTTGAATCGCTGGCGCAGCTTGTACCGCTTGCGCGCTGCTGCAAGGCTGAGATCGGCCTTGCTTTGGCGAGCCGCCCGTTACGCATGCCCAGCCCAGATCCAGTCTCGCGCCGGTCCTTGGCCCACCCGATGGTTCCGACCATCCGAGCCTTCAAAAGTCAGCCCTTCTACACAGACCTATGGCCAGATCGCTGGTGTTCAGGGCCTCTTCTTTGGTTACTTTCTTCTGGCCCCACAGAAGAAAGTGACTCGCCCGCCGGGGCGAACTCCCGGCATCAGCCTCACGCGTTGTAGACGACCCCGTCACGCACCGCCAGCGCACCGCCGGAGGCCAACTCCGCCACCAGCGCGTCGCACCACGAAGCCAAGCCGCCACCCGGCCGCCCAAGCCGCTGCCACATGCCCCGCATCAACGGCGTCGCGCCAAGCCACGCACGCACTGCAGGCATAGGCTGCGACTGCTCCTCAAGCAGGTGGAACTTCAGCAGCACCTTGGCCGCGTGCCGATCGTGCCGCGCCGGGTCGGCCCGAAAACCGGCCAGCCGCGAACGGGCCCGCACCAGGGCCGCCGCAACGTCCTGAAACGGCGCGCCGTGGCCGGGCAGTACCCACTGCACCGGCAGGCGCTCGATCAAATCGAGCACGGCCGCCACATCGTCAAAAGCATCGACGCCTTCGATCTCGGGGAACACCACGCCGAAGCCGTTTTCCCACAACGCGTCGGCCGAAATCAACACGCCGTTTGCGGCGTCGAACAGGATCACCGCATCGGGATCGTGGCCCGGCGCCGCAAGCACCTGCCAGCCCCGGCCGCCGCAGCGCAGGGTGTCGCCGGGGGCAAGCGTGGCATCGGGCCTGAAGCGCTCGCAGCGCTCGCCGGTGGCACGGTAGGACAGCGCGTCCTCGTCCCAGTGCAGCGCGGCCAGCCACTGGCCGGGCGGGATGTGGATCGGCATCCCGAACGCGCGCTGCAACGCGGCGTTGCCGCCGCAATGGTCGGCGTGCAGGTGGGTGTTGACCAAGCGCGCCAGCGGCTCGCCGGCCGGGTCGGCGCCGGGCCGCCCCAAGCCGACCACTCCCGCTCGGGGGCGCGACGCCGCAGGCGTCTCGGGGGCACGCAAGGCGTGGCGCACCAGCGCCACGGTCTGCTCGGCATGGTTGCAGTGCCCGCTGTCGACGAGCGTCGCGCCCTCGCCCGGCGCGCCGTGCAGCAGCACGTTGTTCGACGACAGCCAGCCGCGCTCGAACACGCTCAGGCCGTTCAGTGCCGGTGGGCGGAGTGGCATCCTGGCCCCCGCGCTACAGCGGCAATTCGGTGAAGAACCGCCCGCCGTGAAAGATCAGCGGCGAGGCGCCCGCGCGGCGTTCGCAGCGCTCGACCTCGCCGACGAAGATGATGTGGTCGCCCTCTTCGTAGCGGCTGCGGTTGAAGCACTCGAATACCGCCGCGGCGCCCTCGATCACCGGCGCGCCGCCGGCACCTTCGCGCAGCGCGAGGCCGTCGAAGCGGTCGGGCGCGCGGCTGGCGAAACGCTGCGCCAGCTCATGCTGATCGGCGGCGAGGATGTTGATCGCGTAGTGCGAGCCGCTGCTGAACGCCGGCACCGTGCCGGCCTGGCGCGACAGGCTCCACAGCACCAGCGGCGGGCTCAACGACACCGAGGCGAAGGAATTGGCGGTGAGCCCGACGCGGAGGCCGTCGGCGTCGCGCGCGGTGATGATGGTCACACCGGTGGCAAACATGCCGAGCGCGGTGCGAAAGTCGGTCGGGGTGAAGGTGGGCGTGCGAGCCAGGCGCGGCGAAGACATGGATCGATTGTGAAGGATCGTGCCGGAACCGGCACCCAGGCGGCGGGTTGACCGGACGCAGAACAGGCGCTTCATTTGCGCCGACGACCCTTCGTCGCTAAGGCACCGGGCTCTGCGGGCCCGCGGCCTTCACGCCGAACACGCGCCGCGCCACGCGGTTGATCGTGAGCCCCTGGCCGAGGATCGAGAACACGACCACGCAGTAGGTCAGCGCCAGCACGACCTCGCGGCTCGGGCCGGCCGGCAGCGACAGCGCGAGCGCCACCGAGACCCCGCCACGCAAGCCGGCCCAGGTGAGCAGCTTCCAGCTCCCGCGCGGCAGGTCGAGCACGGTGCCGAGCAGGCTCAGCGGCGCTGCAACACTGATCGCCCGCGCCGCGAGCGTGATCGCGATGGTGAGCAGCGCGGCCACGAAGATGCCGAGGCTGAAGTTGACGCGCACCACTTCGAGCCCGATCAGCACGAACAGCACGGTGTTGAGAATGCCGTCGATCAGGGCCCAGAAATGCGCCAGGTGTTCGCGGGTGCTGACGGGCATGGCCTCGTCCTGGCTCTTGGTGCCGACCACCAAGCCGACCACCACCATCGCCAGCGGGCCGGAGAACGTGAGCCGGTCGGCCAGCGCGTAGCCGCCGAGCACGGTGGCCAGTGTGAGCAGCACCTCGACCTGGTAGCTTTGTACGCCCTTCAGCATGGCGTAGAGAAGCTGCCCGAGAAGCAGGCCAAGCACGATGCCGCCGCCGCCTTCGCGCAGCAACAGCCACAGCCCACTGCCCCACTCGGGCGCGGCGCCGGTCCGGACCATCGACAGCGCGAGCGCGAACAGCACCACGCCCACTGCGTCGTTGAACAGCGACTCGCCGGCGATCAGCGACTCGACCGGTTTCGGCACCCCGGCCGATTTGAGGATGGCGCCCACGGCCACCGCATCGGTCGGCGAGATCAACGCGCCGAAGACCAGGCAGTAGGCCAGCGGCAGCGTCACGCCCACCAGCGGCAGCAGCTTCCACAGCGCCACGCCGACGAGTGCTGCCGACAGGAAGGTGCCAAAGACAGCCAGCGCGCCGATCGGCCAGCGGTAGCGGCGGAGCCGCCCGAACTCGATCTGCAAGCCACCCGCGAAGAGCAGCACGGCGAGCATGCCGCGCATCAGCACGTCAGCGAAATCGACCGAGGCCAGGACCGAGGTCTCGTAGTGCCGTGGCGCGCTGAAGCCCAGATGGTCGAGCCCGATCAGGCCGACCGAGATCGCCAGCGCAATCGTCATCACGCCGATCGAGGTCGGCAGCCCGATGAAGCGGTGGTTGACGTAGGCCAGGACGGCGGTGACGACGAGACACCAGATGGCGATTTGCAGCATGTTCGGCAGAAGGCGATGCCCGCCACCGAAATTCAGGGCGGATGCAGTGCTGCGCATTCTGTGCCGCGCGGCGACCCTCCGGCGAGCCCTCCCTAGAATCGTCACATGACCGACCCCGCGCCGCCCGCCTACAAACGCAAGTTGTTCTGGGTCGCGCTGCTGTACTTCAGCGAGGGGATGCCGCTGGGCATCTTCTTCGACATCTTTCCGGTCTACTTCCGCCAGCAGGGCGTGAACCTGGCCGACATCGGGCTGCTCTCGCTGCTCGGCCTGGCATGGACGGTGAAGTTCCTCTGGGCACCGCTGGTGGACTGGGCACGCCGCCACCGCTGGTGGATAGCCGGCGCCAATCTGGGCATGGCCGGGGTGATGTTCTTCTTCGCCGCCAACACCGGCGCGGCCGCTGCGGCCGGGGTGGCCGGGACGGTTGGGACGGTCGGGCCGTGGCTGTGGGTCGCGATCGGTGCGTTCACGTTCCTCTCCGCCACCAACGACATCGCCACCGACGGCTACACCATCGAGCTGCTCGACAAGCGTGAGTTCGGCTTGGCCAATGGCATCCGGATCGGCTTTTATCGCGTCGGCATGCTGTTCGCGGGGGTGGTGCTGATGCTCTCGGGCTGGGTCGGCTGGCCGTGGGCCTACGCGCTCGGCGGCGCGGTGTTCGGCGTCAACGCGGCGATGGCGCTGCTCGCGCCGCCCGAGAAGGCGCGCCTCTCGACGCCGGGCACGGTCGGCAACGAGATTCGCCTGCTGCGTGACCAGCCGCAATGGCTGGCGGCGTTGGCCCTCGTGATCGGCGGCCTGCTGTGGCCGGTGCTGGCGCCGCTGGCGCGCGCGCTCGACTGGGGTGCGGTGGTGGCCATGAGCGGCACCTGGTGGTTCAAGGGCGCGTTGCCGGTCGGCCTGATGCTGGCAGGCGCGACGCTGATGGTGCGCGCGGCGCGCGGCCCGCGCGCGGCGCTGATGCGTGACGGGCCGGTGTTCGGCGCCTGGGTCGAGCTGCTGGCGCGGCCGGGGATGATCGCGATCCTGCTCTTCATCCTGCTGTTCAAGCTCGGCGATGCGGCGATGGGCTTCATGGTCAAGCCGTTCTGGGTCGATTCGGGGTTCACCAACCCGCAGATCGGGCTGGTCAGCGTGAACCTCGGGCTGGCACTGTCAATTGGCGGCGGATTGCTCGGCGGCTGGTATGTCGATAAGGCCGGCATCTTTCGCGGGTTGTGGGTGCTGGGGCTGTGGCAGGCGCTGTCGAACCTCGGCTACGCGGCCGCGGCGTGGGCCGTGCCCGCCGCGGCGCAGGGCAGCGATATCGCGCTCTCGCACCAGGCGATGGTCTATGCCGCGAGCGGGCTCGAAAGCTTCACCGGCGGGCTGGGCACGGGCGCTTTTCTGGCCTTTCTGATGGCCATCACCAGCCGCGAACGGGCGACGACCGAGTACGCCATTCTGTCGAGCATCTTCGCCTTCAGCCGCGCCGTGGCCGGCTGGGCCGGCGGCATCGGTGCCCAGGAAATGGGTTATGCGGCTTACTTCTTCCTCACCTTCTGGCTCAGCTTTCCGGCCTACCTCCTGTTGCCGTCGGTGCGGCGGATGCTCCACGCCGCCGATGTGCGTTGAAGCCGGCGCCACCGCCACCATGTGAGCTGCGCATGACGCCCGATTTCAAGCACACCCTCATCCTCGCCCGCCGCGGCCGCCGCCTTGGCCTGGCCCTGGCTTGCGCCGCCTGGGTGCTCCCCGCGCTGGCGCTGGCCCAGGCGCAGGCGCACGAAGGCGTGGACGTGGGCAAGAAGTCGTGGATCGCCGGGCTGGTGCCGGCCGGGCAACTGGAGCAGGCGGCGCAACAGCAGTACGGGCAGATGCTCTTGCAGGCCCAAAAGCAGCGCGCGCTGGCGCCCGACGACAACCCGCAGCTCGTGCGCCTGCGCGCCATCGCCAAGCGGATCATCCCTTACAGCTACGAATGGAACGACCGCGCCCGGCAATGGAAGTGGGATGTCAACCTGTTCGGCGGCAAGGAGATCAACGCGTTTTGCATGCCGGGCGGCAAGATCGCATTTTTCTACGGCCTGCTCGACCAGTTGCAGCTCAGCGACGACGAGGTGGCGATGGTGATGGGCCACGAGATTGCGCACGCGCTGCGCGAGCATGCCCGCGAGCGGGTGGGCAAGACGGCGGCCACCCGCGGCGCGATCGAGATCGGCTCGGCGCTGTTCGGCCTGGGCGGTGGCGGGCGCTACCTGGCCGACATGGGCGGCCAGCTCGTGACGCTGAAGTTCGGCCGCGACGACGAGACCGAGGCCGACCTGGTGGGCATGGAGCTCGCCGCCCGCGCCGGCTACGACCCGCGGGCCGGGATCACGCTGTGGAACAAGATGGCCGCAGCCAACCAGGGCGCGCCGCCGGAGTGGTTCTCGACCCACCCCAGCGGTGGCTCGCGCGTCAAGGACATCGAGACCAACCTGGCCAAGGTGATGCCGCTCTATCAGCGCGCCGAGAAGCCGTCACAACGCTTCGGCCCACCGCAGCAGCGCGCGGCGCCAGCCGCCTCGGCCACGCCGCCGCGCTGAACTACCAGCGCGCGGGCAGCGGGCGCAGCAGCAGCAGGCGCCGCGGCTCGCTGCGCACGTAGGCGCCGGTCTCCAGGTCCTTCATCAAGCGGCTGACCATCTCGCGCGAGCAGCCGACCCGGCTCGCGATTTCGGCGTGGGTCAGGCGCTCTTCGATCAGCCGGGTGCCGTCGGGCTGGGCCACGGCCAACGCTTCGAGCAGCTGAATCACCCGCCCGTAGACGTCGAGCAAGGCCATGTTGCGCGCGCTCAGCGTGGCCATGCGGGCGCGGGCGATCACCTTGGCCAGCAGCTCGAGCGCGAACTCGGGGTGGCGGGCGATGTGGCCGAGCAAGGTCTCGCGCGTGACCACCGCGCAGCGCGTGGGCTCGAGCGCGACCACGCTGGCCGAGCGCGGGCCGCCGTCGAGCGACATCTCGCCCAGGGTCTCGCCGGGGCCGTAGACGCCGTAAGTGATCTCGCGGTCGCGCAGGTCCACCGAGTAGGCGCGGACCCGGCCGCTCAGGATGATGAACAGCGTGTCGCCGTGCTCGCCCTCGTTGATGAGGTGCATGCCCTTGCGGTAGCGCCGCGGCAGGCCGCTCGCCACCAGGCGCGCAACAGCGCCGTTCAGCGCCGCAAGGGGGTTCGGGGTCTCGTCGGCGCCTTCTGGGTCCATGCGGGCGTGTCAGCGTTTGCGCCGGCACGGCGGGATGCCAGCCGACGCAAAAACTCTAGCACGCGGCGCGCCCGGCGGTCAGTGCAGCGGCGGGGGTGTGCTGTCGCCACCGCACAATGTCGATTTCAGCGCCGACGCGAACGGCGGCAACGAAGCGACGCGCGCGATGAGTTCGCGAGTGCTCGCGGTATGCGTCATGGTGCGAATGCTCGAGATCTGCGTCCGCACGGACGACAAGGCCACGCGGTGCCCCTGCGCAATGT
>JANOVJ010000030.1:0-2178 GCA_031417295.1 bacterium
CGAGGCCTTCAACTTCCTGCGCATGGGCAGCTTCCTGGAGCGGGCTGACAACACGGCGCGCCTGCTCGACGTGAAGTTCCACGCCGTCGAGAGCGAGTTCTTCGGCCCGGCAACCAGCGACGATGCCGAGGGCGACGGCGAGGGGCAGGAGTACGAGTACGACTTCTATCACTGGTCGGCGATCCTGCGTTCGGTCTCGGCGTTCGAGGTCTACCGCAAGGTCTACCGCAACGTGATCCGGCCGGAGAAGGTGGCCGAGTTGCTGATCCTGCGCCCCGACATGCCGCGTTCGCTGGCGGCGTGCATGAACGAGGTGGTGGGCAATTTGCGGATGGTCGCCAACGAGCAGTCGCAGGACACCTTGCGCAAGGCCGGGCGATTGCGCGCCGACCTGCGCTTCGGGCGCATCGACGAGATCCTCTCGACCGGGCTGCACGCCTACCTGACCCAGTTCCTCGACCGCGTCGGCACACTGGGCATGGGCATCAGCCGTGACTTCCTGGTGCCGGGCTAGCCCCGCGCACCCTTCGCGCCGGCGGCTCCAGCGGCGCTGAGACGCCCCGCATTCGCAAGCAGCTACGGAAAGCCCCCCATGTCCATCCACGTCGCGCTGAACCATGTGACGCACTACCGCTACGACCGGCCGGTCACGCTCGGCCCGCAGGTCGTGCGGTTGCGCCCCGCGCCGCATTCGCGAACGCGCATCCTCAGCTACTCGATGCGCATCTCGCCCACCGAGCACTTCGAGAACTGGCAGCAGGACCCGCAAGCCAACTACCTCGCGCGGCTGGTGTTCCCCGAGAAGACAACCGAATTCCGGATCGAGGTCGATCTCGTCGCCGAAATGGCGGTGCTGAACCCGTTCGACTTCTTCCTCGAACCCTCGGCCGAGAACTTTCCGTTCGCGTACGACCCCGCGCTGGTTCACGAGCTGGCGCCGTACCGCATCAAGGCCGAGCCGACGCCCGCGTTCGCGAAGTACCTGGCCGGCATTTCGCGCGAGACCATGCAGACCACGAACTTCCTGGTGGCGCTGAACCAGCGCTTGCAGAAGGACATCAGCTACCTGATCCGCATGGAGCCCGGCGTGCAGACGCCCGAGGTCACGCTCAGCAACGGCAGCGGCTCGTGCCGCGACACCGGCTGGCTGCTGGTGCAACTGTTGCGCCACCTCGGCTTCGCGGCGCGCTTCGTCTCGGGCTACCTGATCCAGCTCAAGAGCGACGTGAAATCGCTCGACGGCCCGAGCGGGACCGAGATCGACTTCACCGACCTGCACGCCTGGTGCGAGGTGTATCTGCCCGGCGCCGGCTGGATCGGCTTCGACCCGACCTCGGGGCTGCTGGCCGGCGAGGGCCACATCCCGCTCGCGTGTTCGCCCGACCCCGGCTCGGCCGCGCCGGTGACGGGCGCGCTCGAAGACTGCAAGACCGAGTTCGAGCACCGCATGTCGGTCTCGCGGGTCTGGGAAGCGCCGCGGGTGACGCTGCCCTACACCGACGGGCAGTGGGCCGCGATCGAGCGGCTCGGCCACCAGGTCGATGCCGACCTGCGCAAGCACGACGTGCGCCTCACGCAGGGCGGCGAGCCCACGTTCGTGTCGGTCGACGACCGCGACGGCGCCGAGTGGAACACCGACGCGATGGGCCCGACCAAGCGCCTGCTCAGCGCCGAGCTGATGGACAAGCTGCGCCTGAAGTACGGCGCCGGCGGCTTGCTGCACTTCGGCCAGGGCAAGTGGTACCCGGGCGAGCAGTTGCCGCGCTGGTCGCTCAACCTGTTCTGGCGCACCGACCGCGAGCCGGTGTGGACCCACCCCGAGCTGTTCGGCGACGAGCACCGCGACGACGGCGTTACCGAAACGCAGGCGCGCGATTTTCTGAAGGGCGTGGCCAGCCGCCTCTCGCTCGACGCAAAGTACGTGTTCCCGGCGTATGAGGACGTGTGGTACCACCTCTGGCGCGAGCGCAAGCTGCCCGTCAACGTCGATCCGTTCGATGCGAAGCTCGCCGAGCCGCTGGAGCGCGAACGGCTGAGCAGGGTCTTCACGCAGGGGCTGGGCAAGGTGGTCGGCCATGTGCTGCCGGTGGCGCGCCAGATTGGCGGCAAGATGCGGTGGCAGACCGGTTCGTGGTACCTGCGCAGCGAACGCTGCTACCTGGTCCCCGGTGATTCGGC
>JANOVJ010000031.1:0-4127 GCA_031417295.1 bacterium
CTTGGTTTCGGCGAACGGGCCGTCGGTGGTGACGGTCTTGCCGTCGCGCACGCGCACCGTGGTCGCGCTGTGGGTGGCCTTCAGCTCGCCGCCGCCGCGCAGCACGCCGGCCCCGCGCAACGCGTCGTTGTACTGGGTGTACGCGGCGTACATCTGCTTTTGCGCGTCGGGGTCGCCGAGCATCATCGCGAAGTTCTTTTCGTTGCCGTAGATCAGGATCATGTATTGCATGGTCGTTCCTTCGATGGGTGGTCAGGTTGGAGGTGCCCCGCTGTACGGTGGCGTCTCCATGACGCAGCATGGCGGCGGAATCGACAGGCTGGCCCGAATTTATTTCGGGCCCCGCCCCAACAGTTCAGCGGCTCGCCAACAGCCTGGAAGCCGCCGCTTCCAGCAAGCGGCGCGAGTACACACCGTGCAGCCCGAGCAGGGCATGAAAGGCAAAGCCGAACGCCGGCTTGCCGGTGTTGGCGGCCGCGTCGGCGTTGGTGCGCGCGGTGACCGCCGACCCGAAGAAGAGCGACGTCGTCTTGCCTGCCGTGGCGCTGTCGGGCAGGGCCATCAGCCAGGAACTTGTCCGCCCCGTCCGGTCGGTGAGCAGCAATTGCTCGGTGCTTCGTTCGGCCACCCGCCAAACGGCAAACGTGTCCTTCGTTCCCTGGGCCAGGTCCCTGGCATCCTGGTCGCTTGACGGGCTCGCGGCGAACAGCTTGAGAACGAAGCGTTCGGCCTTGAACAAAGGCGTGGTGTAGAAGGCCTCGACGAACTGCGCCTGCGTGACCGCGATGGGAACCTGGATCGTGTAGCAGTCGGTAAAGCTGCCGCCGCGGCGCAGTTCCAGTAGCAGCGATGACTCGGGTAGCTCAACGGGGACGGCCATGCTCATGAGTGGGTCCGCTCGTGCCACGGGTCAGGCCTTGGTGCCCCTGGCTTTGAGTTCGCACAGAACATCGGGACAACGCTCCTCGTTGGCTTGACCCTGCGTGAACTCGATCGCGATGAACCCGTGCCTCTCATAGAACCGGCGCGCACCCAGATTCGCCTGGAAGGAATACAGGCGGATAGGCCGCGCCAATGCACGCAGGGCATGCGACAGGAGCAAGGCGCCGATGCCCCGGCCGACGAGTGCGGGATCGACGGCCATCTGGGTGATCCAGGAAGCGGCTGTTCGCTCTGTAGCCATGGTTCCGACGACACGGCCTTGAACTTCAGCGACTGTCACACCGCCTGACGGGACCAGACAGCTCGCGATCCATTCGCGAACCTCGTCGTCTGAATGGGCAGACCGCGCGTAAGGCATGAAGGCGGCGCGCGTTTCGATGAGAAGCCTCGCAACGCGACTTGCGTCCTCAACGGTGGCCGGGCGCAGTGTGGCTTCCATCAGGGCCGGAGCCTATTTCACAGGAATCACGGTCGCCCTGTCCACCGGCACGGCCGTCACGCTGTTCTGCGGCGAGCCCTCGATCACCCGGTCGGAGTACGTCAGGTAGACCAGCGTGTTGCGCTTCTTGTCGACCATGCGCACCACGCGCAGCTTCTTGAAGACGAGCGAGATCCGTTCGCTGAACATCTCTTCCTGCTGCTCGATCGGTTTGGCGAAGGCGATCGGGCCGGTCTGGCGGCAGGCGATCGAGGCCTCGGCCTTGTCTTCGGCCAGCCCGAGGCCGCCCTTGATACCGCCGGTCTTGGCGCGCGAGACATAGCAGGTCACGCCCGCGACCTTGGGGTCGTCGTAGGCGTCGACGACGATCTTGTGGTCGGGGCCGATCCACTGGAACACGGTGTCGACGTCGCCGATGGGCTCGGCGCCGGCAGGCCCAGCCAGCGCAGCGAGCACGGCAGGCAGGCAAAGAACGATCGGGTGTTTCACGGCGGGCTCCGGCGGGGTGGCGCTAGCTTAGCGGGGAAGCGCCGCGGCCCGCCGGCCCGCGGGCGGCCGATGGCACACTCTCGCCTGCTTTTGAATGCCCGCCCATGGATGACCCCCGCGCCCTGCTCGAACAAGCCATTGCCACCCTGGAAGCCCAGCGCGCGCTGCTCGGCGACGAGGTGGTGGCGCGGGCGCTGGGCCCGCTGAAAGACAAGCTCGCCGCGCTGAACGACGGCATTGACGAGCAGCAGCTGCGCCAGGTCACGGTGGTGTTCACCGACATCGTCGGCTCGACCACGCTCAGCCAGCAACTCGACCCCGAGGACATCAACCTCGTGATCGACGGCGCGCTGCAGCGCCTGACGGCGATCGTCAGCGCGCACCAGGGCACGGTGCTGCAGTACGCGGGCGACAGCATGCTGGCCGTCTTTGGCGCCGGCGTGGCCCACGAAGACGACCCCGAGCGGGCGGTGCGCGCCGGGCTGGCGATCCTGGCCGAAGGCCGGGCCCAGGCCGCGCTGGTGCAGCAGCGCCACGGCCACGAGGGCTTCAACGTGCGGGTGGGCATCCACACCGGCGGCGTGCTGCTCGGCGGCGGTGTGGACGGCGTGCACAGCATTCGCGGGATGGCGGTCAACGTCGCGGCGCGGATGGAGCAGACCGCGCCGCCCGGCGCCCTGCGCATCAGCCACGACACCTTCCGCCACGTGCGCGGCCTGTTTGCGGTCGAGGAACAGCCGCCGCTGCCGGTCAAGGGCCGCACCGAGCCGATGCTCACCTATCTGGTGCAGGGCGTCGCGAGCGGGGTGCGGCACCAGGCGCTGCGCGGCGTCGATGGCGCGCTGGCGCCGATGGTCGGCCGCGAAGCCGAGCTCGCGCTGCTGCAAGCGGCTTGGCGCGGGCTGGCCGATCCCGGGGCGCGGTCGCTGGTGGCCGTGACCGTGGTGGCCGAGGCGGGCATGGGCAAGTCGCGCCTGGTGGCCGAGTTCCACCGCTGGGTCGAGCAGCAGGGCCAGCGCCTGCTCTGGCTTGAGGCCCATGCCAGTGAAGGCGCGAGCGGCCGGCCCTACGGCTTGCTGCACGAGCTGTTTGCCGGAATGGCGCAGATCCTCGACAGCGACTCGGCCCCGGTGGCGCGCACAAAGTGGGCCGCCGCGCTGACACCGCTGCTGCCGCAGCCCGGCGACGCGGCCGTGCTGGGCCACCTGCTCGGCATCGACTTCTCGGCCGACGCCGCGGTGTACGCCCTGCTCGGCGAGGCCCGCCAGTTGCGCGACCGGGCGTTCTTTCACGCCACCCAGGCGCTGGGCCGGATGGCCGACGGCGCAACCGCCGTGCTGCTGATGTTCGACGACCTGCACTGGGCCGACGACGGCACGCTCGACTTCATCGACCACCTGCTCAGCGCCCGCGCCGAGCTGCCGCCGCTGCTGATTGGCGTGACCCGGCCAGCGCTGTACGAGCGCCGCCCCGGCTGGGGCAGCGGCTGGCCGCAGCACCACCGCGCCGACCTGCCAGCGCTCGGCGCCGAACAGTCTGGCCGGCTCGCCGACACGCTGCTGCGCAAGCTCTCGCCAGTGCCGGCCACGCTGCGCGACCTGCTCACCGAGCACGCCGACGGCAACCCATTCTTCATCGAGGAACTGGTCAACATGCTGATCGACGAAGGCGCCATCGTCGCTGCCGCCGACCACTGGACGCTGGTGCCTGAGCGCCTGCACGGGCTGGCCGTGCCGACCACGCTCACCGGGGTGCTGCAGGCGCGGCTCGACACCTTGGCGCCGGCCGATCTGCGCACACTGCAGCTCGCCGCGGTGGTGGGCCATGTGTTCTGGGACGACGCGCTGCTCGCGCTCGACCTGCCGGTGGCCGACGCGCTGCCCACGCTGCTGGCGCGCGAGCTGGTGGTCGAGCACGCGGCAAGCAGCCTGGCGGGCAAGCGCGAGTTCAGCTTTCGCCACCACACCCTGCACCAGGTGAGCTACGAGCGCGTGCTCAAGCGCACCAAGCGTCCGGCCCACGCGCGGGTGGCGCAATGGCTGGCGGCGCAGCCCGGGCAGGCGCACCTGGACCAGATCGCCGAGCACTTCGAGCGCGGCGGCGAGGTGCCGCAGGCGCTGGCCTACTGGCTGCGCGCCGCCGAGTCGGCGCGCAGCCGCTTTGCGCTGACGCCGGCCATGCACCACAGCGAACGGGCGCTGGCCCTGCTGCCCGCCGACGACGTGGCACAGCGCTGGGACCTGACCTACCTGCGGGT
>JANOVJ010000032.1:0-1668 GCA_031417295.1 bacterium
GCCGCTCGAGCGTTAGCGATCAGACTGAATAGGCGAACAAGTCCCTGATCGCCACTCACCGCCGATGAATGGCCGTTCGGCAGCCTGTTGCGGGGACTCGACCTCGAAGACTTGGCCGCCGGGTTGTGGCCGACAGCGCACCCTCGAGCACTGAGCGTCCTGCCGTCCCCATCATCCAGAACACGGTCAGCTCTCGCGCATCAACGCCTCGATGTCGTCGGCCCGCACCGGCACACCGCGGCTGATCAACTCGCAGCCCTCGGGCGTGACGAGTGCGTCGTCTTCGATCCGGATCCCGATGTGCCAGAACTTCTCGGGCACGCCCTCGGCCGGGCGGACATAGAGGCCTGGTTCGATCGTTACCACCATCCCCGGTTGGAGCACGCGCGAGGGCTTGCGCACGACGGTGCCGCCCAGCATGTCGGGTTGCTCGACCGGCGCCTCTTCGAGCGCCAGATACTCGCCCACGTCGTGCACGTCCAGGCCCAGCCAGTGGCCGGTGCCGTGCATGTAGAACTGGCGGTAGGCGGCGCTCGCGATCACCGCGTCCACATCGCCATGCACCGCGCGTTTGAGCAGCCCGACATCGAGCATGCCTTGCGCGAGCACGCGCACCGCAGCCCAGTGCGCGTCTTGCTTGCGCGCGCCGGGGCGGGTGACGGCGATGGCCGCTTCCTGCGCCGCGAGCACCACGTCGTACAGCGCGCGCTGCGGCCCGCTGAAGCGGCCATTGGCGGGGAAGGTGCGCGTGATGTCGCTGGCGTAGCCGTCGAGCTCGCAGCCGGCGTCGATCAGGCACAGCGCGCCGGCCCGCAGCTCGGCATCGGCGGCGGCGTAGTGCAGCACGCAGGCGTTGGCGCCGGCGGCGACGATGCTCGGGTAGGCGGGGCTCTGCGCGCCGTGGCGGCGGAACTCGTGCAGCAGCTCGGCCTCGATCTCGTATTCGCGCACGCCGGCCTGCGGGTCAGCGCGAAAGCGTTCGGCGCAGTAGCGCATCGCCCGCGCGTGCGCGCCGGCCGATATGGCGGCGGCGCGGCGCAGCGTGGCGACTTCTGTCTCGTCCTTGATGAGCCGCATCTCGCCCAGCAGCGGCGCCAGGTCGCGCAGGCTGCCCGGGCAGGCGACGCCCGTGCGAGCCCGGCTGCGCACGCGATCGAGCCAGCCGCGAACGCGGCTGTGGAGGTCTGCCGGGGCGTCCATCGGCAACCACACGGCGGGCTGGTCGCCGAGCAGCGCGGGCAGGTGGTCGTCGAGCGTTGCTACCGCGAAGGCCGCATCGACGCCCAGCACCGCGGGGGCGTCCTGCGGGCCGAGGCGAAGACCGTCCCAGATTTCGCGCTCGACATCCTTGGTGGGGCAGAACAGCAGGCTGCGGCCGTCGCCGGCCAGCACGAGCCAACTGTCGGGCTCGGCGAAGCCCGTCAGGTAGTGGAAGTGGCTGTCGAAGCGGTAGGGGTGGTCGCCGTCGCTGTTGCGCTGGCGTTGCGGTGCGGTCGGCACGATCGCCACGCCGCCCCCGGCGTCGCGCAGCGCCTGCGCCAGGCGGGCCCGGCGCTGCCGGTAAACAGTGGAATCCTTCATCGAGTCACTGTAGCCCAGCAGCGCGCGGCGGCGCGTTCGGATAGGCTCGCCGGTCGTCATCAACTTAGGGGTTGCCATGCAGTACCG
>JANOVJ010000033.1:0-1500 GCA_031417295.1 bacterium
CGCGCCGCCGCGCTGGCTACCGGCGAACGGATGCCGACCGTGCGGTTGTCGGTGCCCCACTGGATGTTGATCGGCGCCGCATTCGAGCGCACCAGCCGCCGGTACGAATTGACGTACGGCGCGAACAGCGCCATCGCCGCCGGCACGAACTTCTGCAGGCCGCCGATGAACCAGTAGAACTCCTTGCTCGCCGTGCCGTCCTCGTTGCTGAAGATGTTCTTGCCGGTCGCCTTGCTGACGATGCTCTGGTGGATGTGCATCGCGCTGCCGGGTTCGTTGGCGATGGGCTTGGCCATGAAGGTGGCGAACATGTCGTGGCGCATCGCCGCTTCGCGAACGGTGCGCTTGAAGAAGAACACCTCGTCGGCCAGGCCCAGCGGGTGGGCGTGGAAGAAGTTGATTTCCATCTGCCCGGCGCCAACCTCGTGGATCAGCGTGTCGACGTTCAACTCCATCTTCTCGCAGTAGTCGTACACGTCTTCGAACAGCGGGTCGAACTCGTTCACTGCGTCGATCGAATAGGCCTGGCGCGAAGTCTCGGCGCGGCCGCTGCGGCCGATCGGCGGCTTCAGCGGGATGTCGGGGTCGGTGTTGCGCGCGACCAGATAGAACTCGAGTTCGGGCGCGACCACCGGGTCCCAGCCTTCGGCGTCATAGAGCTCGCACACCCGGCGAAGCACCGAGCGCGGGGCGAAGGGCACCAGCTTGCCGTCCTGGTCGAAGCAGTCATGAATCACCTGCGCCGTCGGGTCGGTGGCCCAGGGCACGATCCGCACCGTGCTCGGGTCGGGCCGCAGGTGCATGTCGCGGTCGGTCGGGCTGATCACGTCGTAGTACGGGCCTTCCTCCGGGAACTCGCCGGTCACGCCCATCGCCACCACAGCTTCGGGCAGGCGCATGCCGCGGTCTTCGGTGAATTTTTCGCGCGGCAGGATCTTGCCGCGGGCGACGCCGGTGAGGTCGGGCACGAGGCACTCGATCTCGGTGACGCGCCGTTCGTCGAACCACTGTTCGAGGTCGCTGAAAGTGAAATTGCTCTTGTCCACGGTGTTTCCGCCTGTTGATTTCTGGATGCTGGGCCGTTGCATCGAAAGCCGCTTGGCAGCGGCGGCCCGTTCGGTCTAGCACGCTCCTGAATGCAGGAACGGGGCCTAACGGTCCGGGTCGCGCTCAGGCACCAGGCGGTGGTCGCGGAAACGCTGGCAGGCGAGCCCAAAGGCGCGCAACAGCTTCATCGAGACCGGGTTGTCGGCGGCCTGCCATTCGGGGTGCCACTGCAGGCACAGGTTGAAGCCGCGCGCCGCGGGCAAGGTGAAGGCCTCGACCAGGCCGTCCGGCGCCAGCGCCTCGGCGCGTGCACCGGGAGCGAGCCGGTTCGCGCCCTGGCCGTGCACCGAGTTGACGCGGATCGTGCCGCTGCCGAGGATGCCTTCGAGCAAGCCGCCCGGCACCACATGCACGTCGTGCGCCAGGCCGTATTGCACCTCGGCCGGGGCACCA
>JANOVJ010000034.1:0-11344 GCA_031417295.1 bacterium
CACCTCCTCCGGCATGATTTCGGGCGTGGGGTTGGCCAGGGCAAAAATCAGCGGGTTGGCGGCCATGGCGGCCACTGACTGGGCCTTGAGCACACCGCCGGCGGACAAGCCCAAAAACACGTCAGCCCCCACCATCACCTCGGCCAGCGTGCGCAGCGGGGTGTCTTGCGCAAACTCGTCCTTGTCTGGGTCCATCAACTCAACCCGGCCGCTGTAGACCACACCGGCCAGGTCGGTGACCCTGATGTTCTCGCGCGGCAGGCCGAGCTTGACCAGCAGGCCGAGGCAGGCCAGCGCGGCCGCGCCGGCACCGGAGGTGACGAGCTTGACCTCGCGGATGTTCTTGCCCGTCACCTTCAGCGCGTTCAGCACCGCCGCGCCGACGACGATCGCGGTGCCGTGCTGGTCATCGTGGAAGACCGGGATCTTCATCCGCTTGCGCAGCGCCCGCTCGACGTAAAAGCAGTCCGGCGCCTTGATGTCTTCGAGGTTGATGCCGCCGAAGGTGGGTTCGAGCGCGGCAATCAGATCGACCAGCTTGTCGAGGTCGTTCTCGGCGACCTCGATGTCGAACACATCGATTCCGGCGAACTTCTTGAACAGCACCGCCTTGCCTTCCATCACCGGCTTGGCCGCCAGCGGGCCGATGTTGCCCAGGCCCAGCACCGCGGTGCCGTTGGTGATCACGGCCACCAGGTTGCCGCGCGAGGTGTAGCGAAACGCGTTCGCCGGGTCGGCGACGATCTCCTCGCACGCGGCGGCGACGCCTGGCGAATAGGCCAGCGCCAGGTCGCGCTGGTTCACAAGCTGCTTGGTCGCGCTGATCGCGATCTTGCCCGGCGTCGGAAACTCGTGGTATTCAAGCGCCGCCTGACGCAGTTCGGCTTGTTGTTGTTCGTTGTTGGGCATGGTGCAGTTTCTCGCGGTGGGGTGCCGGGGCGGCGCGGTGACGCGGCAGTGCCCGCGGCGGTGCGCGCAGATTGTAGGAGTGGCCCCTGCGCGCCGAGAGTGTGGCCGCCTTCGGGCCCGAAAGCGATGCGCGAAACTGCGTAGCGTCACGACGCGCCGCTGGCCGATACTTGGCGTCGGCCCCCCATGAACACCGCCACCCTTCCAGACCCCGCGGTTGCCAACGGCGCCGCGCCCCAGCGCTGGCGGCGCTGGCGCCGCCCAGCGCTGTGGGCGGCGCTGGTGGTGTTGCTCGTCGTCGCGCAGACGCTGCTGGTCGTGCTGACGCTCAGCTACGAAGCGTCGCGCGCGCAGGACCAGGTGGACGCCGCCGCAGCCGAGGTCGCGGCCGACCTAAAGCAGGCCCTCGGGCGCGACTTGCAAAGCCTGCAGGCGCTGCTCTGGAACGACCCGCCGACGCCGCAATGGCGGGCCGATAGCGCCGAGCTGCTGCGCCAGCGGCGCGAGTTGCTGCGCATCGAAATGCGCGACCCGCGGCTGCACATCGGCGAAGCGGTCGAGACCCCTTACCTGACCGGCCTGTTCGAGAAGATCGCCCGCGCCGACATCGACGTTGAAACCGCGCTCGCCTGCGCCACCGCGCAGCGCCAGGGCAACCCGTCGTACTCGCGCAGCTACTTCGTGCCGATGGCCGACGGCCTGGGGCAGGAAGTGATGGATGTCTGCCTGCCGGTGCAGCGCGGCGGCCGCCTGGTCGGCTACCTGGCGGCAACGTTCTCGCTCGGCCGCCTGCTTGAAGAAGCCATCAGCGCCGACGTGGCGCGCCACCATGAGCTGGTGTTCGCCGAGTCCGACGGCGCCCGCCTGGCGCGCGCCGGCCAGCCGCGCGGCGCCGGGGTGTTCAAGGCCGAGCGGGTGGTCGACCTGCCCGGCTCTGGCCTGCTGCTGCGCCTCGACAGCGACGCCGGCAGCCCGCGCCTGATCCCGAACCTGGCCACCGCGCTGGTGCTCGGGCTGTCGCTCGCGCTGGCCAGCGTGGTCGTGCTGCTGGCGCGCGACGTGCGCAAACGGGCCCGCGCCGAAACCGCGCTGGCCGAGGCGCTGGCCTTTCGCAAGGCGATGGAGAACTCGCTCGTCACCGGGCTGCGCGCGCGCGACCTTCAGGGGCGCATCACCTATGTCAACCCGGCCTTTTGCACGATGGTGGGCTTTTCGCCCGAGGCGCTCATCGGGCGCAGTGCGCCGCCGTACTGGCCACCCGATCGGGTGCAGGAGTACAGCCAGCGCCAGTCGGTCAGGCTCAGCACCGACGCGAAAACGCGTGAAGCGTCGCTGCAGGGCTTCGAGACCGAGTTCATGCGCCGCAACGGCGAACGCCTGCCGGTGCTGATCTTCGAGGCCCCGCTGGTCGATGGCAGCGGCGTCCACACCGGCTGGATGAGCGCCGTGCTCGACCTGAGCGCGCAGCGCCGGGCCGAGGAGTTGTCGCGCCAGCAGCAAGAGAAGCTGCAGGCCACGGCACGGCTGGCCACGGTGGGCGAAATGGCCTCGCTGCTGAGCCACGAGTTGAACCAGCCACTGGCCGCGATTGCCAGCTACGCCACCGGCTCGCTGAACCTGCTGGCGGAATCGCGCGCGACGGCCGGCGCGCACGCGCCGACCCACGAGATGATCCGCGACGCGACGCAGCGCATCGCCGAACAGGCCGAGCGCGCCGGCCGCGTGATCCGCAGCGTGCACGACTTCGTGCGCCGCCGCGACCAGGCGCGCGAAGCGCTGGTGGTTGGCGAGCTGTTCGACGCCGTGCTGCCGCTGGTGCGGCTGCAGGCGCGCAAGAGCGGCGCCCGGGTCGAGCTCGACCTGCCCGCGCCGCCGCCGCGCGTGGTGGGCGATCGCACGATGCTGGAACAGGTGCTGCTCAACCTGGCGCGCAACGGCATCCAGGCGATGGATCCGGTCACCCCGTTGGCCGAACGCGCGCTCACGCTGCGGGTGCGCCAGACCCACCCGCGCTGGGTGACCTTCAGCGTAGGCGACCGCGGCGCCGGCATTTCGCCCGAGGTGGCGCAGCAGATTTTCAAACCCTTCTTCACCACCCGCAGCGACGGCATGGGGATGGGCTTGAGCCTGTGCCGCACCGTGATCGAGCAGCACGGCGGCGCGCTCGAGTTCGAGACCCGTGCGGCGCGGGGAGCCGAGCCGGCGGGCAGCACGCGGGTCACCGAGTTCCGCTTCACCCTCCCGGCCGGCCCGCCCGAAGCCGTGGGCGCTGCAACCCTCACGGCTGCGGGCGCCACCAACCCCGCGGCCGAGCCCGCGCTGACGACCGAACCCGGCCTGCCATGACGCCCGCCCCCTACGCCCCGGCCCTCGGACTGCCCACGGTCTACCTCGTTGACGACGAAGACGTGCTGCGCGACGCGCTGGCCTGGCTGCTGCGGTCACGGCGCCTGCTGTCGGAGGCCCATGCCAGCGCCGAGGCCTTCGAGGCGATGCTCGCCGCCCGGCCCGACGCGGCGAGTGGCGGCTGGCCCACCGCGCCGAGCTGCCTGCTGCTCGACATGCGCATGCCCGGCATGAGCGGCCTGGCCTTGTTCGAGCGCCTGATCGAGCGCGGGCTGTTGCACACCCTGCCGGTGATCTTCCTCACCGGCCATGGCGATGTGCCGACCGCCGTTGCCGCGGTGCAGCGCGGTGCGTTCGACTTCTTCGAGAAGCCGTTCTCCGACAACGCGCTGGTCGACCGAATCGAGCTGGCCCTGGAGCGCAGCCGCGCCGCGATCCTGCAGCGGATGCAGCGCGACCGCATGAAGCGCCAGCTGGCCGAGCTGACCGCACGCGAGCGCGAGGTGATGGCGCTGGTGATCGCCGGGCGGCCGAACAAGCTGATTGCCGATGTGCTGGCGATCAGCGTGCGCACGGTCGAAGTCCACCGCGCCCGCGTGTTCGACAAGATGGGCGTGAGCTCGGCGGTGGACCTGGCGAACCTGTTGCGCGACGTGCCGCTGGCTTGACCTGCAGCGCAGCAGCGCATCCCGCCGCACCGCGCCCGGTCACGGCGAAGCCCCGCACAGGCTGGCCGACCCGCGGCCCGCAGCCTTGGACTTTCGTCGGCTGCGAATGGCCGAATGCTTGAGAATGCAAGCCCCGCCTGCCGCCCCGTTCGCTACCCCGTTCCCCCATGCCCGTCGGTGAATTCGACCTGATCGCACGCTACTTCACCCGCCCGGTGCGCCGCGCCGCGCTGGGTGTGGGCGACGACTGCGCGCTGCTCGCGCTGCGGCCCGGGATGCAGCTCGCGACGAGCTGCGACATGCTGGTCGAGGGCCGGCATTTTCTGCCCACCGTCGCGCCGCGCCTGCTCGGCCACAAGGCGCTGGCGGTGAACCTGAGCGACCTGGCCGCCTGCGGTGCGCAGCCGCTGGCGTTCACGCTCGCGCTGGCCTTGCCCCGCGTCGACGAGGCCTGGCTCGAAGGCTTCTCGACAGGCTTGCTGGCGCTGGCCGACACGTTCGGCTGCGAACTCGTCGGCGGCGACACGACGCAAGGCCCGCTCAACATCTGCATCGGCGTCTTCGGCGAAGTGCCAGCCGGCCAGGCGCTGCTGCGCTCCGGCGCGCGCGCGGGCGACGACCTGTACGTGAGCGGCCTGCTCGGCGATGCGCGGCTGGCGCTCGAAGTCTTTCGCGGCACGCTGGCGCTGCCGGGCGACGCGTTCGCCGCCGTGCGGCCGGCGATGGAGCGGCCGCAGCCGCAGGTCGCGCTCGGGATGGCCTTGCGCGGCGTGGCGAGCAGCGCGATCGATATCTCGGACGGCCTGCTCGGCGACCTGGCCCATGTGCTGCAACGCTCAGCCGTCGGCGCCACGGTCGAGGCCGACACGCTGCCGCGCAGCGCCGTGCTGGCCGCCCAGCCGCTCGCCGTTCAGCGCGACTGCACGCTCGCGGGTGGCGACGACTACGAGCTGCTGTTCACCGCACCGCGCGCACAGGCCGATGCCGTCCGCTCGGCAGCCGCGCGGGCGCAGGTCCACGTTACCCGTATCGGCCACATCGACGCCGCACCCGGGCTGCGACTGCACGATGCCGCGGGCCAACCGCTGGCGCAAAGCTTTGCCGGCTTCGACCACTTCCGTTCATGACGACCGAGCTGCCCCACCCGCCCCTGCCCAACGCGTCAACGAAGGCGCCGCGCCGGGCCACGCTGCGCTTCATGCTCGGCAACCCGCTGCACCTGCTGGCGCTCGGCTTCGGCAGCGGCCTGTCGCCGCTGGCGCCGGGTACCGTCGGCACGCTGTGGGCGTGGGTCGCCTTTCTCGCGTTGCAGCCCTGGCTGAGCGATTGGGCCTGGGCCGCGTTGCTTCTGGCCGGCTTCGCCGTCGGCTGCTGGGTGTGCACCGTCGCTGCGCGCAAGCTCGGCCTGGCCGACCCCGGCTGCATCGTCTGGGACGAGGTGATCGCCTTCTGGCTCGTGCTCTGGCTCGTGATGCCGGCCGGGTTGCTGGCGCAGTGCGTGGCCTTCGCGCTGTTTCGCTTCTTCGACGCCGCCAAGCCCGGCCCGGTCGCCTGGGCCGACGCGCTGTTCAAGCCGCGCCACGGCCCGGACCGGGCGCTGAAAATCGGCTGGGCGCAGGGCTTCGGCATCATGCTCGACGACCTGGTGGCGGCCTTGTGCACGCTGCTGGTGATTGCGCTGTGGAAGTTTGTCGGGTGAGCGAAAACATCCCGGCGGTCGAGGCCGAGGTCACTGCGCTGGGCGCTGCGCTGCGCGCGCGCGGCTGGATGCTCGCCGCGGCCGAGTCGTGCACCGGTGGCATGATCGCCGCCGCCTGCACCGCGCCGGCCGGTGCTAGCGACTGGTTCGAGCGCGGCTTCGTGACCTACAGCAACGCCGCCAAGGCCGAGCAGCTCGGCGTGCCGGCCGAGCTGATTGCGGCCCACGGCGCGGTCAGCGCCGCGGTGGCGTGCGCGATGGCGGCCGGCGCGTTGGCGAACTCACGCGCCCAACTCGCCGTGGCCGTGACCGGCATTGCCGGGCCGGGCGGCGCGACGCCGGGCAAGCCGGTCGGCACGGTCTGGCTGGCGCTGGCCCGCGAAGGCGAGCCGGCGCATGCCGAGTTGCTGCAACTGGCGGGTGACCGCGCGGCGGTGCGCACGCAGACGGTGCAGCACGCGCTGGCGCGCTTGAATGCGTGGGTGCGGGTTCGCCCGGCATGACCGACACCGGATGACTGCCCAAGCGTTCGCCACATGAGCATCCTCATCGCCACCGATTTCACGGCCGACGAGTGGGCCGAATGGTGGCCCGCGCTGTCTCGCGCGTTGCCGCAGGAAACCCTGCTGCGCAAGCGCGGTGCCGTGGCGCCCGAAGGCATCGACATCGCGATCGTCGCCAACCCGCCCGCGGGCGCACTCGTCGGGCTGCCGAAGCTCCAACTCATCCAGTCGCTGTGGGCCGGCGTCGAGCGCCTGCTCGTTGACCCGACCGTGCCCGCCGACGTGCCGCTGGCGCGGATGGTCGATCCGGCAATGAACGAGGCCATGGCCGAGACAGCGCTGTGGGCCGTGCTGTCACTGCACCGCAACGCCTTCGACTACGTGCGGCAGCAACGCGAAGCGCGGTGGGCGCCGCACGGCCAGCGGGCCGCCAGCGAGGTCGCGGTGACCGTGCTCGGGCTGGGCCAGATGGGCCGCACGGTCGCGCTGCGTCTGGCGCGCAACGGCTACCGGGTGACGGGCTGGAGCGCCCGCCCAGCCTCGATCTCCGGGGTGCACACGCTGGCCGGCGACGCTGACCTGCCCGCCGCACTGGCCGAGGCGCAGGTGCTGGTGAACCTGCTGCCGCTGACGCCCACGACGCGCGGTCTGATCGACGCCCGCCTGCTGGCCCTGCTGCCGCGCGGAGCGAGCGTGGTGAACCTGGCGCGCGGCGCGCACGTGGTCGAGGCCGACTTGCTGGCGGCGCTTGAGGGCGGCCACATCCACCACGCCGTGCTCGATGTGTTTGCCACCGAACCGCTGCCGGAGGCGCACCCGTTTTGGGGCCACGCCCGAGTGACCGTGCTGCCGCACGTGGCGGCGCAGACCGACGCTCGGAGCGCTTCGCTGCTGGTGGCTGCCAACATCGCCGCGCTGCGCGAGGGACGGCCGCTGAAGCACCTGGTCGTTCGGTCGCGCGCGTATTGAAGCGTATTGAAAAAAGATCGCAGCGCGTCGCAGCTCGCGCTGAGCGCACTCAGGCTCGCAGCGCCAGCCGCGCCGGTGCCGTGCGCGGGCGGCCTGCGCCTGCGCCTGAGCCGACACCCGCACCCGCACCCGCACCCGCACCGACACGCTCCAGCACCATCAGCACCAGCCGGCGCAGGCCGTCCCAAGGGTCCTGCGGCCAGTCGGGATGCTTCAGGCCCTTGGCCAGCCCGTCGCAGACCCGTGCCGCCTCGACCAGCTCGGCCACGGCACGCGGGCTGAGCAGCGGCAGCAGGCGCTCGAACAGGCGCTCCTTGGCGCCCCAGATGCGGTTCTCGCGCAACACCATCGGCATCGGCCGGCCGGCGGCCAGTGCGTCCTTGACGCGCTTCAACGCCAGGATGTCGCCGGCCAGCGTGTAGTGCACCAGCACCGCCGCATCGCCCTCGGCCTGAAGGCCGTCCAACATCCGCAGCGAGCGCGCCACCTGGCCTGCCAGCACCGCTTCGCCGAGCTTGAACACATCGTACCGGGCGACGTTGAGTACCGCGGCTTCGATCTGCTCGAAGGCCAACTCGCCCGCGCCGTAAAGCAGCCCGAGCTTGACGATCTCCTGGTGCGCGGCGAGCAGGTTGCCTTCCACCTGGTCGGCGAAGAAGGCGAGCGCCCGCTGCCCGGCCTCGCCGCCCTGCACGCGCTGGCCCTGTGCGCTGAGGCGCTGCGCAATCCACTGCGGCAGCGCAGCGCGTTCGACGGGGTCGATCTTGATCGACACGCCGGCGGCATCGAGCGCGCTGAACCAGCCGGTGGTGAGTTGTGCCCGGTCCAGCTTGGGCAGCGTGACCAGCGTCACCACGTCGTCGGACAACGTGGCGCAGTAGCGCTGCAAGGCCTCCGACCCGTCCTTGCCGGGCTTGCCGGAGGGGATGCGGATTTCGATCAGCTGGCGCTCGGCGAACAAGCTCATCGACTGCGCCGCGCCGACCAGGCCGCTCCAGTCGAAGTGCGCGCCGGCCACGGTGTGGACCTGGCGTTCGGCGCAGCCCGCAGCGCGCGCCGCGGCGCGAATCGTGTCGGCTGCTTCCTGCGCCAGCAGGGGCTCGTCACCGTGCAGGGTGTAGACCGCGCGCAGGCCCTTGCCAAGGTGCGCGGAAAGCTGGTCCAGGCGCAGTTGCATCGACGCGGGCCTGACTAAAGCGCGGGCACCGCGGCGAGGCGGCGGATCACCTGGGCCACGATGTCGCTCTGCATCGCCTTGAACTGGAACGCCTCTTCGTACTGCTTGGCCAGCGCGATGCCTTCGTTGTAGCTGAGTTCACGCACCTGCAGGATCTCGGTCGGCGCGATCAGCTCCTTGCCTGCAGCCGTGCGCAGGCTGAAGTTGAGCCGCGCCCGCAACTGGATTTCGCGCACCAGGCCGGTCGCGGTGTAGGCCACCACGCTGCGGTCGCGGGCGTCGTTGAAGGCTTCAAACACCACCTGCGCCTGGGCCGGGCTGTCGACGACCTTGGTCCCCGCGCTGGCGTCGATGCTCTGCCGCAGCTCCAGCGCCAACGGCGACTTGGCGCCGAAGCCCTTCAGGTAGACGGTCTGGAACTGCATCTCCGGCACACGCCGCAATTCGAAGCCGCAGCCGGCCAGCGCGAATGCCGTGGCCATCATGCCCATGGCCATGCCCAACGCGAGCCGGCGGCGCCGAGGGGCCACGGGCCGCATCAGATCACGACGTTCACAAGCCGCCCCGGCACGACGATCACGCGCTTGACGGCCTTGCCTTCGGCAAAGCGCTCGACGTCGGCATTCGCCAGCGCCGCGGCTTCGATGTCGGCGCGGCTGGCCAGCGCCGGCACCGTGATCGAACCGCGCAGCTTGCCGTTGACCTGCAGCATCAACTCAACCTCATCCTGCAGCAGCGCCGCTTCCTCGACCTGTGGCCAGGGCGCGTCCAGCAGGTCGCCCAGCGCGGCGGCGAAGCCAAGGTCTTGCCACAGCCCGTGTGTCAGGTGCGGGCAGGCCGGGTAGAGCACGCGCAGCAGGATGCCGTAGGCCTCACGCAGCACCGGCGGGTTGCTGCCCTTGAAGCCTTCGAGCGCATTGAGCAGCTTCATCGCGCCGGAGACAACGGTGTTGTATTGCATCCGCTCGTAGTCGTAGCTCACCTGGCGCAACACGGTGTGAACCTCGAAGCGCAGCCCGCGGGCGACGCTGTCGAGCGGCGCTTGAAGGGCGCCCGCGCCGCGGATCGCTGCGGCGTGGCGGCTGCCGAACGCCCAGACGCGCTTGAGGAAGCGGTGCGCACCGTCGACGCCGGTGTCGCTCCACTCCAGCGTCTGCTCGGGCGGCGACGCGAACATGACGAACAGGCGCGCCGTGTCGGCGCCATAGCGGGCAATCAAGTCCTGTGGGTCGACGCCGTTGTGCTTCGACTTGGACATCGTGGTCCAGCCTTCGTACTCGACCGGCCGGCCGTCGGCCTTGGCGATGGCCGAGACGACCGCGGCGTGCTCGTCGCGAACGATGGTGAGGTCGTCGGCCCAGAAGTATTCCTTGCCGCCCTGCTCGTGGCTGCGCAGGAAGGCCTCGTTGAGCACCATGCCCTGGGTCAGCAGGTGGGTGAACGGCTCATCGATGGCAACGAGCTTCAGGTCGCGCATCACCTTGGTCCAGAAGCGCGCATACAGCAGGTGCAGGATGGCGTGCTCGATGCCGCCGATGTACTGGTCCATCGGCATCCAGTACGCGCTGCCGGCGCCGACCATCGCCGAGCCATCCTTCGGGTCGCAGTAGCGCATGAAGTACCACGACGAATCGACAAAGGTGTCCATCGTGTCGGTTTCGCGCTGCGCCGGCTGGCCACACTTCGGGCAGGCCACGTTCAGGAACGCAGCGCACTTGGTGAGGGGGTTGCCGCTGCCGTCGGGCACCAGGTCTTCGGGCAGCACGACCGGCAGATCGGCCTCGGGCACCGGCACCACGCCGCAGGTGGCGCAATGGATGATCGGGATCGGCGTGCCCCAGTAGCGCTGGCGGCTGATGCCCCAGTCGCGCAGACGCCAGGTGGTTTTCCTGGCGCCCAGGCCGTGCGCTTCGAGCGCGTGGGCGATCGCGTCCACCGCGCGCTGGTGGGGCAGGCCGCTGTAGAGCTCGGAGTTGATGGTGATGCCGCGCTGCTTGTCGGCGTACCACGCCTGCCAGTGGTCGTAGCTGAAGTGTTCGCCATCGACCGCGATCACCTGGGTGATCGGCAAGTGGTACTTCTTGGCGAAGGCGAAGTCGCGCTCGTCGTGCGCCGGCACGCCCATCACCGCACCGTCGCCGTAGCCCATCAACACATAGTTGCCGACCCAGACTTCGACCGCTTCGTGCGTCAGCGGGTGCGTCACGACGAGCCCGGTCGCCATGCCCAGCTTGTCGCGCGTGGCGAGCTCGGCCTCGGTCGTGCCGCCGGCCTTGCATTCGGCGATGAACGCAGCGAGCTTCTTGTCGTGCAGCGCTGCGTGCGTGGCCAGCGGATGTTCCGGCGCCACGGCGCAGAAGCTCACGCCCATGATCGTGTCGACGCGGGTCGTGAAGACCCACAACTTGCCGTCCTGGATCAAGGTGCCGTCGGCGCCGTGAATCTGGTGCGTGAAGGCGAAGCGCACGCCTTCGCTCTTGCCGATCCAGTTCGCCTGCATCAGCTTGACGCGGTCCGGCCAGCCGGGCAGGCCGTGTTCGACCTGGCCCAGCAACTCATCCGCATAGCGGGTGATGTTCAAGTAGTAGCCGGGAATCTCGCGCTTCTCGACCAACGCGCCCGAGCGCCAGCCGCGGCCGTCGATGACCTGCTCGTTGGCAAGCACGGTCTGGTCGGTCGGGTCCCAGTTCACCACCTGCGTCCGCCGCTCGGCAATGCCGGCCTCGAGCATCTTCAGGAACAGCCACTGGTTCCACTTGTAGTACTCGGGCGCGCAGGTGGTGACTTCGCGCGACCAGTCGATCGCCAGCCCCATGGCTTGCATCTGCGCCTTCATGTAGGCAATGTTGTCGCGCGTCCACTGGGCCGGCGGCACGCCGTTCTTCATGGCCGCGTTCTCGGCCGGCAGGCCGAAAGCGTCCCAGCCCATCGGCATCAGCACGTTCATGCCCTTCATCCGCAACTGGCGCGCGAGCATGTCGTTGATGGTGTAGTTGCGCACATGGCCCATGTGCAGCTTGCCGCTGGGGTAGGGCAGCATCGAGCAGGCGTAAAACTTGGGGCGGCTCGTGTC
>JANOVJ010000035.1:0-16452 GCA_031417295.1 bacterium
GCTTACTCAATTTTACGGGCCGGGCCGGCCAGCGCCGCCCTGGCCTCGCGCCCTGGCCCGCCCACTTCGATGACACGCGCGACCCTCTCTCGACCTTGCCGTTGCGGCACCCGCCGCGGATGAGGCAGATTCCGCTGGCCATCGGGCTTGACCCGGCGCGCAGCTTCGATACTTTTCTCGCCGGCGACAACCGGGCCGCCGTGGAGCACCTGCGTCAACTCACTCTGCACTCTGCACCGACCTACCTTTGGGGGCCGACGGGCAGCGGCAAGACGCACCTGCTGGTTGCCCTGGCCACGGTGTGGCAGGCCGGTGGCGCGCGCGTTGGCGCCTTCGCATCCGCGAGCCCCGCGCCGTGGCCGTTCGACGAGGCCTGGACGCTTGTGCTGCTCGACGACTGCGCGGCCTTTGACGCGGCGCAGCAGCAGGCCGCCTTCACGCTGTTCGTCGAAGCCACGACGCACGGCGTGCCGGTGGTGTCGGCCGGGAGCCTGCCGCCGGTGGACCTGCCGCTGCGCGACGACCTGCGCTCGCGGCTGGGCTGGGGCCTGGTGTTCGCGCTTCAGCCCTTGGCCGAGGCCGACGCCAGGGCCGCGCTGCGGCGTGCAGCCGACCAGCGCGGCATCTTCCTCTCCGACGAGGTGATGGACTTCTTGCTGACCCGCTTCGCGCGCGACCTGACGCACCTGATGGCGTTGCTGGAGCGGCTCGACGAGTTCGCGCTGTCGCGCAAGCGCACGGTGACCGTGCCGCTGCTCAAGGAGATGCTGGCGGAAGACAGGCCACGGGACGGTGTCGAATGAAGGGCCTGTGCCTGTTCGACCTCGACGACACGCTGTTGCCGCTCGACTCCGACCACGCCTGGGGTGAATTCGTGGTCCGCCTCGGCTGGGTCGATGAGGCAGCCTTCCGCCGCCGCAACGACGCGTTCTACGAACAGTACAAGGCGGGCCAACTCGACATCCACGCCTACATCGCGTTCGCCAGCGCGCCGCTGCGGGTGCGCGACGCGGCCACGCTGGCCGCTGCACAGGCCCGCTTCATGCGGGAGGTGATTTCGCCGCGGGTGCTGGCCCCGGCCCTCGAACTCGTGCGCCAGCACCAATCCAGCGGCGATCTGGTCGCACTCGTCACCGCGACCAACGACTTCATCACCGCGCCCATCGCCGCGGCGTTCGGCATCGAGCACCTGATCGCGGTGCAACTGGCGCGCGACGAGGGCGGTACCATCACCGGCGCCATCCGCGGCACGCCGAGCTACCGCGAAGGCAAGGTCGTGCGGGTCGGCCAATGGCTGCAAGGGCTCGGTTGCGGCTGGAGCGACTTTGCCGACATCAGCGTCTACAGCGATTCGCTGAACGACCTGCCGCTGCTCGAACGGGCCCACCATCCGGTGGCCACCAACCCCACGCCGGCGCTGGAAGCGCTGGCGCGGGAGCGCCACTGGCGCATTCTGAGATTGTTTGATGATCAAGAAATTCATCGATAAGTTGCTCGGCAAGAAGCCCGCTGTCATCAGCGGTAAAGCCGCGCTGGGCAAGCGCGTCGAACTCACCCAGGCCGAGCACGCCATCGACCCGGCACTGCTCGACGCCAACGCGGTGAAAGTGGTGCAGACCCTGAAAGAGGGGGGCTACGAGGCTTACGTCGTGGGTGGCGCAGTGCGCGACCTGCTGCTCGGGATGCGGCCGAAGGATTTTGACGTGGCCACCAACGCCACGCCGGAGCAGGTCAAGAGCCTGTTCCGTCGCGCCTTCATCATCGGCCGGCGCTTTCGCATCGTCCACGTGGTGTACGGCCGCGGGCGCGACCACGAGGTGATCGAGGTCTCGACCTTCCGCGCCACGCTGGAATCGGCCGACGCCGAGCAGGTGACGGGCAACGAGAAGACCTCGCGCGCCGAACTGGCCGGCAAGAGCCATGTCGTCGATGCCGAAGGGCGGGTGCTGCGCGACAACGTCTGGGGCCCGATGATCGAAGACGCCGCGCGGCGCGACTTCACCGTCAACGCGATGTACTACGACCCGTTGACGGAGGTGGTGGTCGACTACCACCAGGGTTTGAAGGACGCCAGGAAGCGCGTGCTGCGCATGATCGGCGACCCGGCCGCGCGCTACCGCGAAGACCCGGTGCGCATCATCCGCGCGGTCCGCTTTGCGGCCAAGCTCGGCTTCGAGATCGAGCCGAAGACGCGCGCCCCGATCGGCGAAATGGCGGCGCTGCTGGAGAACCAGCCGCCGTCGCGCCTGTTCGACGAAATGATCAAGCTGCTGCAAACCGGGCACGCGCTGCGCAGCATCGAAGAGTTGCGCAAGCAGGGCCTGATCGGCCAGCGCAAGGGCGTGTTCCCGATCCTCGACGTGGTGATGGGCGAGCGGCACGAAGCGCGCGACCGTTTCGTCAACCTGGCGCTGGCCGACACCGACCGCCGGGTTGGCGAAGACAAGCCCGTCGCGCCGAGCTTCCTGCTCGCCTGCATGCTGTGGCACGACGTGCAGGACGGCTGGCAAAAGCAGAAAGGCCGCGGCGAAGCGCCGTTCCCGGCCTTGCAACAGGCGGTGGACGCGGTGTTCGACGCCCGCATCGGCGACATCTCCGGCCGCGGCAAGCTCGGCGCCGACATGCGCGAGGTCTGGCTGATGCAGCCGCGTTTCGAGCGCCGCGTGGGCAACGCCCCGTTCTCGCTCGTCGAGCAACCGCGCTTTCGGGCCGGCTTCGACTTCCTGCGCCTGCGCGCCGACGTGGGTGAAATCGCGCCGGAGCTCGCCGAATGGTGGGAAGACTTCTCGCTTGGCAGCGACGAAGAGCGGCGGGCGCTGATCGATCTGGTGCGCGAGCAAGGGCCTGGCCGCCGCGCCCCGCAGCGGGTTCGTGCGGTGGCGGCACCCGATACGGCGGCGGCTGCCGATACGCCTGAGGCGTCCGAATCGGCTGAGGCGAACGAAGCGAACGAGGCGAACGAAGGGGCTGCGGCGCCGGCGCGTCGAAAGCGGCGTCGCCGCCGCAAACCGTCTGGCGGCGAGGACGCCGCTGCCGCGCCCGCGCACGACGCAGGCTGAGCGCGCCGTGGCTGGTCGGGCGACGGGGCTGACCGAGGCGCCGGCAACGGCCCCGCCGCCCAGCGGCCGGCGCCGCCGCCGCTGCGCCTGGATCGGGCTGGGCGCGAATCTGGGCGATGCCGCGGCCACCTTGAGTGCCGCGTTCGCGGCGCTTTCTGTGTTGCCGCGAACGCGCGTTGCGGCTCGATCGTCGATCTATCGCAGCGCGCCGGTCGATGCTGCCGGGCCGGACTATCTGAATGCGGTGGCGCAGATCGACACCGGGCTGACTGCGATCGAGTTGCTGGCGCATCTGCAGGCCATCGAACACGAACACGGCCGCGAGCGCCCCTATCGCAACGCGCCGCGCACGCTCGACCTCGACTTGCTGCTCTATGGCGACGAGATCATCGCCACGCCCGAGTTGACCGTGCCGCACCCGCGCCTGCATCAACGCGCCTTCGTCCTGGTGCCGCTGGCCGAACTGGCGCCCGCGATCGAGATTCCGGGGCGTGGCCCGATCGGGCAATGGCTGGCCAGCGTGGCCGATCAGGCGATCGACCGGCTCAGCGACGCGGCCGCCGATAATTGAACCCCTGCCGCGATCGCGGTGGCCGCTACAAGAACCCGCACGATGAACTCCCTTCCCGTTCCACTGGGGCCCGTGCTGGCGCAGGTGCCGGCCAACCGCATCGGCTTCAGCAGCGGGGTGAGCCTGGCGCAGCTCAAGATCACCCAGGAGGTCATCACGTTGGTGGTTTTTGTGCCTTTTGCGATGGTCTGCATGGACCAGCCGTTCAAGCTCGATTTCGTCTGGGCCGGGCTCTGCCTGGTGGGCGCGGTCTACTTCATCTTTCGCGCCTGATGGACTTGCGTTCCTGCCGCCACATCGCGATCGAAGGCCCGATCGGCGTCGGCAAGAGTTCGCTCGCGCGCCGGCTGGCGCTGTACCTCAACGCCGAGACCTTGCTTGAGCAGCCCGAGGACAACCCCTTCCTCGAACGCTACTACGACGACGCGCTGGGCTACGCCTTCCAGACCCAGCTGTTCTTTCTGTTCCAGCGCCTGCGCCAGGTGCGCGAACTGGCGCAACCGGGCATGTTCACGCAGGCGGTGGTGAGCGACTTCATGTTCGCCAAGGACGCGCTGTTCGCGCGCATGAACCTGAGCGATGAGGAGTACCGGCTCTACACGCAGATGTACGACAAGCTGGCAACGCAGATTCCGCAGCCCGATCTGGTGATCTGGCTCCAGGCGAGCCCGGAAACGCTGCTGCAGCGCATCCGCCAGCGCGCCGTCCCGATGGAGCAGCGGATCGCGAGCGGCTACTTGCAAACGCTGTGCGAAGCCTATGCGCGGCACTTCCGCAACGACGCCGCCGCGCCGGTGTTCGCGGTCGATACCGAGCGTTTTCACCCGGCTGCGAACGAGGCCGACTTTGCCTGGCTGGTCGAGCAACTCGAAGGCTTCCACAGCCGCCGCGCCTTGCTCGAACCGCGGTCTGCTGACTGACCGAACCCTGACTGAATCCTGACCGGGCGGGCGATACACTCCCGCCGGAGCCCGGCTGTCGAGCTACCTGTGCCGCACCGGCGCGCCCCTTGGGAGACCCCATGCTGTTTGGCAAGCTGCTGCCCCGCGAAGGCAACTTCTTCGAGTTGTTCAATCAGCATGGCGCCCACATCGTCGAAGGCGCGCGCGCGTTCATGCTGATGATCGAGAACTACGCCGATCTCGGGCGGCGCGAGCAGTACGCCAATGAAGTCGGCCACGCCGAACGGCAGGCCGACCGCATCACGGCCGAAGTCAACCGGCTGCTGCACAAGACCTTCATCACGCCGATCGACCGCGAGCAGATCCACGGCCTGATCAACGCGATGGACGACATCCTCGATCTGCTGCAGGACGCGAGCGAAACGCTCTCTCTGTACGACGTGCGCGCCGTGACCGAGGAAGTGTTGCGCCTGGCCGAGATCAGCGTCAAGTGCTGCGAGCGGGTGCAGCACGCGGTCACGCTGCTGCCGAAGCTGTCGATGCCGGTGGCGGCCGAGGCGGCGATCAAGACCTGCGAGGAAATCGACAAGCTCGAATCCGACGCCGACCGGGTGATGCGCGCCGCGATGTCCAAGCTGTTCCGCGAAGAGACCGACGTGCGCGAGCTGATCAAGCTCAAGGCGATCTACGAGCTGCTGGAGTCGATCTCCGACCGCTGCGAGGACGTGGCCAACCTGATCGAGGGCGTCGTCCTCGAGAACTCGTAGGCGCGGCGGTGCAATCGGCACCCGTGGCCTTCTGGGTCGTCGCGATGCTGGTCGCGCTGGCGATCGCATTCGACTTCATGAACGGTTTTCACGACGCGGCGAATGCCATCGCTACCGTCGTGTCCACCGGCGTGCTGAAGCCGCTGAACGCAGTCATCTTCGCGGCGTTCTTCAACGTGGTGGCGATCTTCGTGTTCCAGTTGCATGTGGCGGCCACGGTCGGCCGCGGCATCGCCGATCCGGCGGTCATCGACCACCACGTGGTGTTCGGCGCGTTGATCGGCGCGATCTTCTGGAATCTCGTCACTTGGTGGTACGGCATTCCGTCGAGCTCGTCACATGCGCTGATCGGCGGCATTGTCGGCGCCGTGATCGCCAAGGCGGGGGCGGGTGCGCTCATCGCTTCGGGCGTGCTCAAGACCGTGCTGTTCATCTTTGTGTCGCCGCTGCTCGGTTTCCTGCTCGGCTCGCTGATGATGGTGGGCGTGGCGTGGACGTTCCGCCGTGCGTCTCCGCTGCGGGTGGACAACTTTTTCCGCCGCGCGCAACTGGTGTCGGCCGGGCTGTACAGCCTGGGCCACGGCGGCAACGACGCGCAGAAGACGATCGGCATCATCTGGATGCTGCTGATCTCGACCGGCTACGCCAGCGCCAGCGACGCCTTGCCGCCGGGCTGGGTGATCTGGAGCTGCTACATCGCCATTGGCCTGGGCACGATGTTCGGCGGCTGGCGCATCGTCAAGACCATGGGGCAGAAGATCACCAAGCTGCGGCCGGTGGGCGGCTTCTGCGCGGAGACGGGCGGGGCGATCACCTTGTTCCTGGCCAGCGCGCTGGGCATTCCGGTTTCGACCACCCACACCATCACCGGCGCGATCGTCGGCGTGGGCTCGGTGCGGCGGGCGTCGGCGGTGCGCTGGGGCACCGCCGGGAACATCGTGTGGGCGTGGATTTTCACGATCCCGGCGTCGGCCTTCGTGGCCGGCATCTTCTACTGGGTCAGTCTGCAGATGTTTGCCTGACGGCCCCTTGCGCTGCCGGGCCGGGGTCAGGTTGGACGCGCGGCCTCGACCTGGTATTCAAAGTAGCGCTGGCCGCTGAAAGCAAGCGTGGCCATCAGCACGCCGCCACCGATCAACAGCGAGAGCACCGCAGCCATCACGGCCGCCCAGCCACTGTGCGAGCCACGGCCCACCGGGTTGTAGCGGGCATTCCACTTTTCGTCGGGCGTGAGGCCGTAGACGATGGCCGTGAGCATGGCGACCGAGAGCACGATGCCGAGCAGCGGGATCAGCGCCCACGACCAGTGATCGTCCTGCCCGAACTGCCGCGCCCGCACGATGCCGTAGAGCCCGAGCAGCGTGGGCACCGGGAGCAACCAGCCCCACGGGTCGCTGAGGCCCTTCAGATAGAACCGGTGCAGCCCGAACGCGCCGCCCAGCAACGCGATCCACGTGGCCAGCGTCTTGGACTTGTAGCCGCTGCCAAGCCGGTTCATTGTGTTGCGTCCATTGCCGCCGTGCTGGCGCCGTGGCCCAGTTCGCGCTGCATGATGACCACGTCGAGCCAGCGCTCGAACTTCCAGCCCGAGCTGGAAAGCAACCCGACCGGCTTGAAGCCGAGCGCGCGATGCAGGCCGATCGAACCCCGGTTGGCGGAGTCACCGATCACCGCCAACATCTGGCGCGCACCGCGGGCCTCGCAGCGGGCGATCAGTTCGGCCAGCAGCGGACGCCCGAGGCCCAGCCCTTGTGCCTCGGGCGAAAAGTAGATCGAGTCTTCGAGGCAGAAGCGGTACGCCGGCCGCGGCCGAAAGTGGTTGGCGTAGGCGTAGCCGACGACGCTGCCCGCCCGTTCGGCCACCAGCCAGGGCAGGCCCTTGGCGAGCACGTCGTCACGGCGGCGCGCGGTTTCTGCTTCGTTGGGGGGCTCGAGCTCGAACGTGCCGGCCCCGTGGCGCACGTTCCACCCGTAGATGGCAGCGATGGCGGCGATGTCTCGCGGCTCGCTCGGGCGGATCGACAGGGCAGGGTGGGCCATTGGTTTTGCTCGGAGTTGCCGTTGCAGTTTATAATGCCCGGTTGCGGTGCTGGCTTGCGGCCAGTGCGGCCTTGACGGCCTTGAAAAGCGGCCCGGTTGCCGCGTTCCGATCGCCCTGCGCGTTGCCCGGTGCTTCCTGGTGCGCGCAACGGTCATCTCCAGTCTGAAGGAAACAATCATGGTCGTGATCCGACTTGCACGTGGCGGCGCCAAGAAGCGCCCCTTCTTCAACATCGTCGTCGCCGACTCGCGCACCCGCCGCGACGGCCGCTTCATCGAGCGCGTGGGGTTCTACAACCCCGTCGCCTCGGGCGCCGAGCAACCGCTGCGCGTCGCGTTCGATCGTATCGACTTCTGGGCCAACACCGGCGCGCAGCTCTCGCCCACCGTTGCCCGCCTGGTGGCGCAAGCCAAGGCTGCGGCCTGAGCATTGCGCTGCAGTCCGCGTCGTGATGGCTGATGCCGACCTGGCCTGGCCCGACGACGCGGTCGAAGTGGGCAGCATCGTCGCTGCCTGGGGCATCAAGGGCTGGATCAAGGTTCAGCCCTATGCCAGCGACCCGCAGGCGCTGTTCGCCACCAAGCGCTGGTTCCTGAAGCCGGCCACGAGTGTGCTCGGCCAGAGGCCGGGTGCTTCAACGATGCCGACGCTGCTCAAGGTCGTGCAGGCGAAGGAACACGGCGACGGCATCGTCGCCCAGGCGCAGGAAATTCCCGACCGCACCGCGGCCGAGGGGCTGCACGGTGCGCGCATCTTCGTGTCGCGGCAAAGCTTCCCGACGGCCGACCCCGATGAGTTCTATTGGGTCGATCTGATCGGCCTTGACGTGTCGAACCGCGAAGGCGAACCGCTGGGTTCGGTCGTCGGTTTGATCGACACCGGCCCGCACAGCGTTTTGCGCGTCGCGCCCGAGGCGCTCCCCGAGGGTAAAACCGCGCAGGAAGCCGAGCGGCTGATCCCGTTCGTCGCTTCCTATGTCGACAGCGTGAGCTTTTCCGAGCGGCGCATCGTCGTCGATTGGGGCCTCGACTACTGAGCTTGCGCGACCGATGCGCTTCGACGTCATCACGCTCTTCCCCGAGTTGTTCGCGCCGCACCTGACGCAGGGCATCACGCGGCGTGCGTTCGAGAGCGGCCAGGTCGATGTGAAGCTGTGGCCACTGCGCGACCACGCCGACAACGCCTATCGCCGCGTCGATGATCGACCCTACGGCGGCGGGCCGGGCATGGTGATGCTGGCCGAACCCCTTGAGCGCGCGCTGGCTGCGGTGCGTGCCGCGCGTGCCGAACGCGAACCCGCGCCGCTGGTGCTGTTCACCCCGACCGGGCGGCGCATCGATCAGGCGCTGGTGAGCGACTGGGCCCACAGTCCGGGTGCGGTGCTGCTGTGTGGCCGCTACGAAGGCGTGGACCAGCGCTTCATCGACCGCCATGTCGAGCTCGAACTCAGCCTGGGCGACTTCGTGCTGTCGGGCGGCGAACTGCCGGCGCTGGCGCTGCTGGATGCGGTGGCGCGCCTGCAACTGGGCGTGCTGGGCGATGCGCAGTCCCACGAGCAGGACAGTTTTTCCAACGGCCTGCTCGACTGCCCCCACTACAGCCGGCCCGAGCTGCTAGAAGACGAGGCTGGCGCCCACCGCGTGCCACCGGTGCTGCTGTCGGGCCATCACGCTGACATCGCCCGCTGGCGACGCGAGCAGTCGCTGCAACTCACCGCGGCCCGGCGGCCCGACCTGATCGTGGCGGCGCGAGCCGCAGGCGCGCTGTCGGCCGCAGACGAGCGGCTGTTGGCCGCGCAGCCGCTATAATCAAAGGCTTTTTTAGATCCTCTGCCCGGCTGCCGCGGCCATTTCTGGTGCGGCACATTCAAACCAGAACCGCGTCGAAGCGCGGGCACGATCACATGGAGAAACCCCGTGGACTTGATCCAAACCCTTGAGCAGGAAGAAATCGCTCGCCTCAACAAGACCATTCCGGTGTTTTCGCCGGGCGACACGGTCATCGTCAGCGTCAACGTGGTCGAAGGCACGCGCAAGCGGGTTCAGGCTTACGAAGGCGTCGTTATCGCCAAGCGCAACCGGGGGCTGAACTCCAGCTTCATCGTTCGCAAGATCTCCAACGGCGAAGGCGTGGAGCGAACGTTCCAGCTCTACAGCCCGCTGATCTCGGCGATCGAAGTCAAGCGCCGCGGCGACGTGCGCCGCGCCAAGCTGTACTACCTGCGACAGCGCTCGGGCAAGTCGGCGCGTATCAAAGAGAAGCTTTCCTGACCGCTTCTCGCCTTGCCGAGGCCAGAACAAGCCGCCTGCCGCCCAGCGCCCAGGCGGCTTTCTTATTCGGCTCAAGCCATTTGTTTGCGTGCCATGCCGCTTAGCTTCAACCCCGAAGAACTGCCGGTCATCGGTATCGACGATCACCTGCCTTCGGCGGCCGGCCCGGAGATGCGCGCGCCGGCCTTGCGCCGCCGCTTCCTGCAACCGCCGGCCTGGGCGCCAGAGATTGCAGGCGAGCCGCGTTTCTTCGAGCGCGCGCCCGCGCATGCATCGGTGCTGGTGCCACTGATACTGCGCGACGACGAATTGACGGTGCTGTTGACCCAGCGCACCGATCACCTGACCGACCACCCGGGCCAGATCAGCTTTCCCGGCGGCCGCGCCGAGCCGGAGGATGCCGACCCCACGGCCACGGCCCTGCGTGAAGCCCAAGAGGAAATCGGCCTTGACGCCGCGCATGTGGACGTGCTGGGCTCGCTGCCGATCTACACCACCGGTACCGGTTTCATCGTCACGCCGGTGGTCGCGCTGATCCAGCCCGGCTTCGAGGTCCGGGCCGACCCGTTCGAGGTGGCCGAGGTGTTCGAGGTCCCGCTCGCCTTCCTGATCACCCCGGCTCACCACCGGCGCCACGCGGTCGTGTTCGACGGCGTGCGGCGCGTGTTCCTGTCGATGCCCTGGCAAGGGTTGGACGGCGAAGGCCGGCCGCGCCGCTACTTCATCTGGGGTGCCACGGCGGCGATGCTGCGCAACCTGTACCGCTTCCTGGCCGCTTGAGGCCGCGACGGGAGCGCTGGACCGCGCCGGTATCATCGCCGCCCATGAGCTTCTTCGCCGTGCTGCTGGCCTTGCTGATCGAGCAACTGAAGCCGCTGCCGCGTGACAACTGGGTCTTCGGCGCGCTGATCGCCTGGATGCGCTGGACCGGCCTGAACTTCAACGCCGGGCGCGATCACCATGCCTGGGTCGTCTGGGGCGTGACCGTGCTGGTCCCGGCGCTGGGGGCGTTCGGCATCTATCTCGGTATTGCCCACTACAGTCTGCTGCTGGCGCTGGGCTGGAACATGCTGGTCCTGTATCTCACGCTCGGCTTTCGCCAGTTCAGCCACTATTTCACCGACATCCGCGATGCCCTCGACGAGGGCGACGAGGCCAAGGCGCGCGAGCGGCTGGCCGAATGGCGCCATCTCGACGCGAGCGAGTTGCCGCGCACCGAACTGCTGCGCCATGTGATCGAGCACTCGCTGCTGGCCGCGCACCGGCATGTGTTCGGTGTCTTTTTCTGGTTCGTGCTGCTGTCGGCGTTCGGCCTCGGCCCGGCCGGCGCCGTGCTCTACCGCTTGTCCGAGCTGGCCAGCCGCTACTGGGCCTTCAAGAGCCGCAGCGTGGGCGTGCCCACGAACGAGCGCCTTATGGCCTTGTCGCAGCGCCTGTTCAGCCTGATCGACCACGTGCCGGCGCGGCTCACGGCCTTCGGCTTCGCGGTGGTCGGCAATTTCGAGGAGGCGGTGACGTGCTGGCGCCGCGACGCGTCGCTGTGGAAGTACCCCAACGAGGGCATCATCCTCGCGGCAGCCGCCGGTGCGGTGGGCGTGCAGCTCGGCGGCGCTGCCGCGCCGGGTGTGACGCCCAATCGATCACAGACTTTCGAGGGCGGCGCGTCGCCCGAGGCGGTGGAGGCGGGCGGCTCGACACCCGGAATGCCGGCCGAGCTCGGGCACCTGCGCAGCGTTGTCGGGCTGGTCTGGCGCTCGGTCGTGCTGTGGATGCTGCTGCTGGCGGTGTTGTCGCTGGCCAACCTGGTCGGTTGATCGGCGCAGGTGCTCCACAAAGCTCAGCTCGGCTCAGCTCAGCTCAGCTCAGCTCAGTTCGGCCCACAACTCGTTGTAGATGCGGTAGCGCGACGGGCTGATCTCGCCGCGCGTGAGCGCCGCCTGCACGCCGCAGCCCGGCTCGTGGCGGTGGCTGCAGTTGTAGAACTTGCATGCGTTCGCGTGCGCGCGAAAGTCCGGCATGTAGCCGGCGAGGTCGGCCGCCGCGATCTGGCGCAAGCCGAACTCCTGGAATCCGGGCGAGTCGATCAGCGCCGTCGTCCGCGCCGCATCGAGCCAATACCACTGCGTCGATGTCGTGGTGTGGCGGCCCGAGTTCAGCGCCTGCGAGACCTCACCCACCTGCGCCCGTGCGCCGGGCGCGAGCAGGTTGATCAGCGTGCTCTTGCCGGTGCCGCTGGGGCCGAGCACCAGCGTGGCCTTGTTCGCGAGCAGTTCGGTCAGCCGTGCGCGCGCGCCTTCGGGGTCGGCCTTCATCGCCGTCTCGATCACCTGGATTCCCATCGCTACGTAGGGAGCGAGCCGCTCGCGCGCGGCGGCGAACTGCGGCAGGTCGGCCTTGTTGAGCACGATGTGCGCGGTGATGCCGGCGCTCTCGGCGGCGATCAGCGCGCGCACCAGCTGCGACTCGCTGAACACCGGGTTCGCTGCCACCAGCACCAGCAGTTGATCGAGGTTGGCGGCGAACGACTTGGTCTTCCATTCGTCTTGCCTGAAGAGCAGGTTGCGCCGTGGCTCCAGGTGTTCGATCACGCCCTCGTCGCTGCCGGTGGGCAGCCAGCGCACGCGGTCGCCAACGACGCAGTCGCTCTTCTTGCCGCGCGGGTGGCAAGTCAGCCGCTCGCCTTCGGGCGTTTCCACGGTGCAGTGGCGGCCGTGGCTCGCGACCACGAGCCCGATGTCGAGCGCAACGACCTTCGTCATGCGGCGAAGGCGCGTGGCGCCCTCAGTCGAGCGCCGGGCCGCCCCAAGCCGACTGAGCGCCCCTCGGGGGCTGCGAACGCAGTGAGCTTGGGGTCATCCCAGGCCTTCACGCGACAAAGGCCACCAACGCATCCGCCTTCGCGGCACAGATGAAGTCGTTGACCGAGAGCCCGCCCACCGAGTGGGTGTTGAAGCGCACCCCGCAGCGGTTGTAGCTCAGCGCCACCTCGGGGTGGTGGTCTTCGGTGTGGCAGATCCAGGCCAGCGCATTCATGAACGCCATCGTCTCGTGGAAATTCTTGAAGCTGTGCGTCTTCTCGATCGCGCCGTCAGCCAGCCGCCAACCGCTGACCTGCGCGAGGTGGGACTTGATCTCGGCCTCGCTCATCGGGCCGGCGACGCTGGCGGTGCAGTGAAGGTGCAGCAAATTCTTCATGGACGGGGTTCAGACAGTTTGCAGCGCCGCCAGCCGCTCGGACGCGGGCGGGTGGGAATAGTAGAAGCGCACATAGATCGGGTCGGGCGTCAGTGTCGCGGCGTTGTCCTCGTGCAGCTTGAGCAACGCGGCAGCCAGGTCGGTACCGCTGGACTGTGCGCAGGCGTAGGCATCGGCCTCGAACTCATGGCGGCGCGAGAGTTGGGCGAACAGCGGTTGCACAAAGTAGGTGAACACCGGCAGCGCGAGCATGAACAGCAGCAAGGCCAGCGCGTCGTTCGGCGCCGCCATGTTCGGCTGCAGGCCGAGGCCGGTGTAGAACCAGGCCTGGCCGGACAACCAGCCGAGCAGCGCGAAGCCGACCAGGCTCATCGCGAACATCGCCACGATGCGTTTGGTGACATGGCGGTGCTTGAAGTGGCCCAGCTCGTGCGCCAGCACGGCCTCGACTTCGCCCGGTGTCAGCTTGGCAAGCAGGGTGTCGAAGAAGACGACACGCTTGGCCGCGCCGAAGCCGGTGAAGTAGGCGTTCGCGTGGGCCGAGCGCTTGCTGCCGTCCATCACGAACAAGCCCTTGGCCGAGAAGCCGCAGCGCGTCATCAGCGCCTGCACGCGCGCCTTCAGCGATTCATCGGCCAGCGGCTCGAACTTGTTGAACAGCGGCGCGATCACGGTCGGGTACAGCACCAGCAGCGCCAGGTTGAAGACCATCCAGGCGCCCCAGGCCCAGAGCCACCACAGCGCGCCTGTGGCGTGCATCAGCCACAGCACCAGCGCGGCGATCGGCAGGCCGATCAGCGTGCCGACGGCGAGGCCCTTGAACATGTCGGCGACGTAGAGCTTCCAGGTCATGCGGTTGAAGCCGAAGCGCTGCTCGACACGGAAGGTCGAGTACAACTCCAGCGGCAAGTCGATCGCCCCGCCGATCAGCGCGAAAGCGCCGAGCAGGGCAAGCTGATAAGCCATGTCGCCGAAGCGCGGTTGCAGCGCATCGCGCACGACCACGTTCAGGGCGTCGAGCCCGCCGAGCAGCGTCCAGCCCAGCAGTACCGCCGCGCCGAAGGCCATGCCGATCACGCCGAGGCGCCCCTTGGCCAGCGTGTAGTCGGCCGCGCGCTGATGCGCTTCGAGCGTGATGCGCCCGGCAAACGGCGCCGGTACCCGGCTGCGGTGCGCGGCGACGTGGCGCATCTGCCGTGTTGCGAGCCAGAACTTGACGAGCACGGAGGCCAGCAGCGCGGCAGCAAAGGCCAGCGACAAGGTGAAGGCGGGCGTGGCGAATGAATCCATGGCGCCAAGTGTAGGCCTGCGAAAATATGTGCAAACCCATGGCCCCCAAGGAAACCCCGTGACCGACGCCGTTATCGCCAACCCCGCCCCACTTGCCCGCAACGAGCAGAACCTGGTCTGGATCGACCTGGAAATGACCGGGCTGTACCCGGCCACCGATCGCATCATCGAAATTGCGGTGGTGGTGACGGACGCGCAGCTCGCCGTGCGCATCGAAGGCCCGGTCTTCGCGATCCACCAGAGCGATGCCGCGCTCGACGCGATGGACAACTGGAACAAGGGCACGCATGGCCGCAGCGGCTTGATCGATCGGGTCAGGGCCTCGACCGTTGACGAGGCGAGCGCCGAGGCGCAGGTGATCGAATGGCTGAAGCAATACGTGCCCTCGGCCAAGAGCCCGATGTGCGGCAACTCGATCTGCCAGGACCGACGCTTTCTGGCGAACGGCATGCCCAAGCTGGAAAGCTTCTTCCACTACCGCAATCTCGACGTGAGCACATTGAAGGAATTGGCGCGGCGCTGGAAACCGGCAATCCTCGACGGCTTCAAGAAGGCGCAGGCGCATACCGCAATGGCCGACATTCACGAATCGATCGACGAGCTGATCTACTACCGCGAGCACCTGCTCGCGGCCTAGATGACCGCCCCAAGACACCTTCGGTGTGCCTCGCAGGCTGCGCCGGCCCAGAGGCCCGGCCCTTCGCCAGGCACAGCCAGTCCGCAGGGACTGTCTGTGTCCGGGCTCAGTCCCCCAAGGGGAGATCAGTCCTCTTGGGGCGGCCCGGCGAGGACTGAGCCGACCAGAGCGGTTACGCGTTCTGCCGCGCCCGCTCGCGCCACGCGCGCAGCAGCCAGCGCACTTCCTCGTCGGGCCGAGCGGGCAGCTTGCGGTACTCGGAGCAGTCGCTCTTGCGCGTGAGCAATTGGTGGTTGATGAGTTCGCGCCGCAGCGTTACGTGGTCGCCCCAGGTGTTCCAGAGCTTCAGGATCTCGTTCACCTCGCGCTCGGTGTAGACGCGCTTGGCATCGAAGTGCGTCCACAGCACCCACATCGCCAGGCGCTGGACCGAGAACTTGTGCGGCCAGCGCACGAGCCGACCACGCGCGTCGAACTGCGTCAGCGCCTTGCGTGCGGCCGGTGTCAGCTTGGGCGCGGCCGGCGCTTCATCGGCGGATTTCGCCACGCCAGGCAATCGCGCCGCGGCGCGCAAGCCCTGGTAGCTGCGGTGGCCCGCAGCGCGCGACAGCAGGTTGAGCCACTCGACGTGGCCGGGCGGTGCCGGCTTGTCGGCCTGGCGCTCGATGAGCGAACGGCCGAGTGCGCGGGCGAAGGCGCCGACATCGGGCGCCGTCAAAGGAACAGCTTCACGGGTCATGGAAAAGGTCTCCGTTGCCGCGTGCGCGCTGGCCCGAACCGGGGGCTGGGGGTTGTCGGCTTCCAGCCGGGCGCACGCAGGAAACGTGACCGGACTCGGGGTGCGCTCAGGGCGCGAGTGGCAGGTTTAGCTCGCGATGCAATCGCGCGACAACGCCTGGGTGAACTGCCGACCAATGTGGAGTGTAGCGCGAGGTCCTTCCGTAAAAACCCGAACTCCGCTATAATTCGCTTTGCGGTCGGAATCTCGGTTACAAAAGAATCCAGCCGTTTCGTTCATCCCCTTCGACCCCTTTCGAGTCTGCAACGCGTGCATCGGCTTCTGGCCAGACGCTTCATCAGCACTTCGAGTTCCTTCGGGTAGCGGCCCAGTCAAGTTCTTGTTGACAAAGCCCACGGTCGGCGGCGATGCCGTCGCTTTGACTGTCCCACCGGCCGCCTCCCCCGCGGATTGCACCGGAGCTTTCTTCCAGCGACTATGTCCTAGCGGGCTCAATTGATGAGCCTGCGGGCACCTTACTGCGCGCCGCATGGCGGTGCGCAGCGGTGCCGTATGTGAAAGTGCATCATGAGTTTCGATTCCAAGTTTGCTTCCCTGGGCCTCAACGAGACCCTCACCCGCGCGCTGACCGATGCCGGTTACGAGAACGCCACAGAAGTGCAGGCCCGCGCGATCCCGCCGGCGCTGCAAGGGCGTGACCTGATGGTTGCCTCGTCCACAGGCAGCGGCAAGACCGCGTCGTTCGTGATCCCGGCGCTTGAGCGTGTGCTCGCTGCGCGTGCTGCCGAAGCGGCTGGCGCCAAGCGCGACCGCAGCGTCGTTTACGGCCCGCGCGTGCTCGTGCTGGCGCCGACACGCGAACTCGCGATGCAGGTCGCCAAGGCCGCCACGGTCTACGGCCGCCACGTGCCCGGCCTGCGCGTCGCGACCGTGCTCGGCGGCGTGCCGTACCCGCTGCAGATCAAGGCCCTGCGCGGCCCG
>JANOVJ010000036.1:0-2238 GCA_031417295.1 bacterium
GTTGCGCGCCGCGCGGCTGCAGCGCCAGGATCGCCAGGCCCTGGCGCACTCGTTCGACTTCCAGGCCGACCATCATCACTGCCGCTTCTTCCATCGCTTCGGGGCGCTCGTGCCCCTCGCGCAGGTTCAGCGCCGGAAAATTCAGGATCGACGATTCTTCGGCGATCGTCCCGCTGTCCGACAGCACCGCCCGCGCCGAGAGCTGAAGCTTCACGTAGTCGTGGAAACCCAGCGGCTTGAGCAGGCGCACACCCTCGTGGAACGCCGCCCCGCTGGCCTCGATGCGTTTGGCCGTGCGCGGGTGCGTGGAAACGATCACCGGCAGGCCCTGCTCCAGCGCCAACGTGTTGAGCATATCGACGAGCTTGGCGAAGGCGCGCGGCGGGTCGATGTTTTCTTCGCGGTGGGCGCTGACGACGAAATAGCCTTCCACGCTGAGCCCCAGGCGATTGAGCACGCCCGAGGCGTCGATCTGCGGCCGGTAGTGCGCCAGCACCTCGGCCATCGGGCTGCCGGTCTTGATCACCAGGTCGGGCGGCAGGCCTTCGCGCAGCAGGTATTCGCGGGCGATCGCGCTGTACGTGAGGTTCACGTCGGCGGTGTGATCGACGATGCGCCGGTTGGTCTCTTCCGGCACCCGCTGGTCGAAGCAGCGGTTGCCCGCCTCCATGTGGAAGATCGGGATCTTGCGCCGCTTGGCCGGGATCACCGAGAGGCAGCTGTTGGTATCGCCGAGCACCAGCATCGCGTCGGGCTGCTCGGCTTCGAGCACGCGGTCGATCGCGATGATGATGTTGCCGATCGTCTCTGCCGCGCTGCCGCCGGCGCTGCCCAGAAAGTGGTCGGGCTTGCGCAGGCCGAGGTCGTCGAAGAAGACCTGGTTCAACTCGTAGTCGTAGTTCTGGCCGGTGTGGACCAGCACATGCGCGCAATGCGCGTCGAGCCGCGCGATCACGCGCGACAGGCGGATGATCTCGGGCCGGGTGCCCACCACCGTCACGACCTTGAGCTTCTTCATGGCGCCACCTTCATGGCCACGGTGTCGGGCCTCGCGCGGTCGAAAATTTCGTTCGCCCACAGCATCACGATCAGTTCGTCGTCACCGATGTTGGTGATGTTGTGCGTCCAGCCGGGAACGGTCTCGACGATGCGGGCCTCGCCGCCGCGGGTGACGAGTTCGTGGGTCTGCCCGGTCTCGATCTGGCGAAAGCCGAACCGCGCCGTGCCGCGAATGACCAGGAACTTCTCGGTCTTGCTGTGGTGGTAGTGCTCGCCGCGGGTGATGCCCGGGTGCGCGGTGAAGTAGGAAAACTGCCCGCAGTCGGGCGTCTTCAGCATCTCGACAAACACGCCCCGCGCATCGGCATGGCGCGGCACTTCGTAGTCGAAGGCCTGCGGCGGCAAGTGGCTCAGGTAGGTGGCGTACAGCGCCCTCGGCAGCCCGGTTCCGACGCGCAGCGTGAGCAAGGAGCGGCGGCTGGCCTCGAAGCCGCGCAGCATGTCGGCCACCTCGCCCACGGTGCTGCGGTACACCGGCCCGACGTCGATGAAGCCACCCGCTGCGGCCGGCGTTGCGGCGAGCTGCGCGAAGGCCTCGACGACATCGTCGATGTACAGCAGCTGCAGCGGTGACGCCGCGTCGTTCACGGAAACGGGCAGGCCCCGGCTGACCTGGTGACAGAACGTGGCCACGGCCGAGTTGTAGCCCGGCCGGGCCCACTTGCCGAAGACGTTGGTTAGCCGGGCGATGTGCACCGGCGCGCCGGTCTCGCGGCCGTACTGAAGCACCGCGTCTTCAGCTGCACGCTTGCTGCGCCCATATGGGTTGTCGAGCGTCGCTTGCGTCGAAGAGGCCAGCACCAGCGGCGCCCGGCGGCCGGCCTGGGCCAGCGCCGCGCAGACGGCGTGGGTGAAGCCGGCATTGCCCCGCGCAAACTCGGCGTCGTCGGGCGGGCGGTTGACGCCGGCCAGGTGGAACACGAAGTCGGCCCGGCCCAGCTCACTGGCCACCTCGTGCGCAGGCGTGTCGCGCGACAGGCCCACCACATCGGCAAAGCCGAGCTCGCGCAGGCGCACGCGAAGGTTGCTGCCGATGAAACCCGAAGCGCCGGTGACGACGATGTGCACGGCCCTAGTCCTCGGGATGCGCGGCTTCGCCGCGAACGATGTTCTGGATGAAATCGAGCTTCTGCAGCAGCGCCTTCATGCCCTCGAGGTCGAGCCGCTGCGTGTTGTGCG
>JANOVJ010000037.1:0-4678 GCA_031417295.1 bacterium
CGCCGCAGGCGTCTTGGGGGCCGCATTCAATCGACGAACATGGCGCGCACCACACGCCATTCCTGCGGCCCACCCAGATTGACCGAGCAGCCGAGCGGCTCAGGCTCGGCGCCGGGCGCGAGGTCTGAACGCGAACGGTCACCGGTGCCCGCGCCCATGTGAATGCGGGCTAGCCAGACACGCAGCTTGCGTGTCGGATGCGCGTTCTTCACCAAAATCTGCTGGCCGTTGCGCGAGACGCAGGTGGCGGTTGGCTCCTGGATGAATTGCACGTATTGCGCCGCGTCCTCTTCGGCGCGGGCGGGCCCGCCCAGCAGCAGGCACAGCAGGCACAACAGCGAGGCGGACCCGGTCAATCGCCGCTTCGACGGCCCAACCTGAACAGCCACGGCATCTGCCTTCCTGTGTAGCGCCGGGCTCGCGCTGGCCGGCATTCAGAAGCGGTAGCGTAGCCCGATCCACGCCGCGCGCGGCGCACCCGGTGCGTAGAAGGTCTCGCGCTGCCAGGCTTCGGGATCGGTCTCGAACTGCCCAGCCGCGTTGAACGGGTTCTCGGCCAGCGCGCCGGCCGTTGCGTACTGCTTGTCGAGCACATTGGCGAAGCGCGCGAAGAGTTCCAGATCGGGCGTCAAGGCATACCGCGTCGACAGGTTCAGCACACCGTAGCCGCCCGCGTCCCCCGGCCCGAGGAAGGTGCGCGTGACACCGTTCAAGTCGGTCGCCGTGCCGGGTTCGTGGCGGTTGTTCTCGTTGCCGCGCACGAAGATCGATGAGTAGGCGACGAACTGCAGGCCGACACGCCAGCGCTCGTTCACCGCGTACGACGCGTTCAGCTTCAGGCTTTGCGCGGGAATGCCCGGCATGCGCGCGCCTGGTGTCACCGCGATCAAGTCGTCGCCCACGCGCACGCCAGGTGCGCGCGGGTCTTGCGGCGAGCAGGCCGGCGAGGTGCCGCGGGTCGAGTTGTTCGCCGACACGATGCAGGCGTTCGACTCGAACGTCGCGCGGAGGTACGAATAGCTCGCGCCCCACTCCAGCGGCCCGTTCGTGCCCGAGGCGCCGAGTTCCAGGCCCTGCCGGCGGGTCTTGCCGAAGTTGGTGAAGAAGCCCGCGCTGGTGGTCGTGCCGACAAACAGGATGTCGTTGCTGTTCGTCGCCTGGAACAGGCCGGCATTCCAGCGGATGGCGTCGGCGAAGCGCCCGCGCAGGCCGAGCTCGAAGGTGCGCGTGATCACCTGCTTCAGCGGTGGGTCCGACGCCAGCGCATTGGGCAGCGTGCACGGGTTCTGTGGGTCGGCACAGCCAAGCTCGATCGGCGACGGCGCACGGCTACCCTGCGCGAAGCCGCCGTACAACGTCACCTCGGGCAGCCAGTGGTAAGCCGCGCCGACGGCCGGATTGAAGCTCGTGAAGCGGTGCTTGCCGTCGAGCGCGGGCGCCGACGGGCCGGTGTCCTGCATCTTCACTTCGGTCAGGTTGTAGCGTCCCGACAGCGTGAGGAAGAGGTTCGGCAGCACCGTGACGGTGTCGGTCGCGAAGAGGCCGAAGTTGTTGACGCGGCCGGTGAGCGCGTTCTCCAGCGCGTAGGCCTCGGTCTCGATGACGCCGCGCGTCGCGTCGAACATGCCCAGCGTCGCGCCTTGCTGGAAGCTACTGCGGCTGGCGTCGTAGGTGCCACCCGCGGCGATCTGGTTGGCCCCGGCGACAACGCTCCATTGCAGTGCTGCACCGGCGCCGTTTTGCTGCGTGCGGCTGCGGTTGTCAACAGCGGTCGGTACGGCTACCGCGCCACCTTCCCCGGTCGCGCCTTCAAAGTCGTCGTTCACGTCGCCGTTGAGCGTGCGCGTGCGCACGCTGCGGAAGTACGCGAGGCCAGCGAGTTGCGAGCCGCCTTCCAGCAGCGCATGGGCGGAGACGTTCACCATCGCGAGCTGGTTCTTCGTCTGGTCGGGGCGGGTGAAGATGCTCGTCTGGCTTTGCGCCAGGAACGTCTGCGGCACCAGCCCGTTGCCGATCAGGTCGGTGTTGGCGCCGGTCACGCTGACATCGACGTCGTACGCCTCGGCGCGCCGGCCGATCTTGGCGAACAACTGGCCGACGCGGGATGGCGAATAGTCTCGCCAGCCGTTCTCGTCGAACCAGGTGCCCGAGGCGAACGCATGCACGCCGTCTTCGAATGCGCGGCCGGCCTCGAACTGCCCGCTGACGCGGCCGAACGCGCCGGCGTAGGCCTCGACCACCCCGCCCGGGTGGGTGTCACCACTCTTGGTGCGCAGCGCGATCGCCGCGCCCAGCGTGTTCAGACCGTAGAGCGGGTTCGAGCCCGGGATCAAGGTCAGGTCGGCGATGGCCGCTTGCGGGATCAGGTCCCAGTTGATCGTGTCGCCGAAGGCTTCGTTCACGCGCACACCGTCGAGGAACACCGACAGCCCTTGCGGCGTGCCGAGCAGCGGCGAGGCCGAGAAGCCGCGGTAGTTCACGTCGGGCTGGAACGGGTTGCCCTGGATCTCGTTGACGTTCACGCTCGGCAGCCGCAGACCCATCAGCTCCGGCAGGCTGACCGCGTTCTCGACTGTGATGGCCTCGCTGCCGAGCCGCTCCACCGTGTACGGCAGCCGGTCGCGCACGACGCCGATACCAGGCAGCGGCGCGGGCTCGACCACTTCGACGCGCGGCAGGTTCGCGGTGGTCTGCGCCTGTGGCAGCGCGGGCGCGGCAACGCAGGCGCAGAGCAGACCGATCTGGCTCTTGTTCATGTTTTTCTCATCCGTCACTTCGGCCCGGTACCTGCGCAGTAGCATCGATCCTCGCCATTCATGAGGAGACCGAGATGACACGCTGGCGCAAAGAGACTCCGGACGCGGTGTTCACTCCCGACGAGATCGTGGCGCGGCTCGCCGAGGAGTTGCCGAAGTGGACCTTCGAAGAGGGCTGGATCCGCCGCAAGTACAAGACCAGCGGCTGGAAGGCGACGCTGATGGTCGTCAACACCGTCGGCCATCTGGCAGAGGCGGCCTGGCATCACCCTGATCTTACGGTGTCCTACGCCTTCGTCACGGTGAAGCTGGTGAACCATGCCGCCAAGGGCATCACCGAGAAGGACTTCGCGCTGGCGAAGAAGATCGAAGAGGTCGTGATGTGGCAACCCGGCGCCGAGGCCGGATCGGCGCTCGAAGGCACGCCCGACGATCCTCGGTTCAAGTACTTGAAGTACGACTGAGGCGCGACCGAGGCCCGCGCGTGGCGGCTCCGGGGAGCGATGACACAGTGTCCCTAAGCCGAGACACATTCGGCTTGGGTCAGGCCCCGCCCGGCGTGATGGCGCCCGGCGCAGCCACTGCGGAACGGGGCTTGCTTTGCAAGACCGATCGTCTTCAATTTCAGTTTCCGCTTTGCACGCCGCCCCACGCCTGATGGATTTCTCTCAAACCGCTCCCGAGGCACTGCTGGCCGATCCGCCCGCGGCCGTGACGCTGCGCGCGCCGGGGCGGCTTCACCTCGGGTTTCTCGACCCCGCGGGGTCACTGGGCCGGCGCTTCGGCAGCCTGGGGCTGGTTGTCAACGGCTACGAAACCGAGATCTCGCTGAGCGCTTCGCCGGGCCAGCAAGCGATCGCGAGCGGGCGTGCCGAGCGGGCCGAGGTCGAGCGCGCCGTTGCGTACCTGGGCCTGCTGCAACGTCACAGCGGCCGCCACGCGCCGCTGCGGATCGACCTTCTCAAGGTGTTGCCTGCCCATGCCGGCTTCGGCTCCGGCACGCAGCTCGCGCTGGCCATCGGCCGGGCCTTCGCGCAATGGCACCGGCTCGACGTGAGCACGCCCACCCTGGCGCAATGGCTGGGCCGCGGCGTGCGTTCGGGCATCGGCGTTGCGGGCTTCGACCAGGGCGGCTTGCTCGTCGATGGCGGTCCGCGCGCCGACGGCGGGCCGGCATCGGTCTTGTCGCGCATTGCGCTGCCTGCGGCGTGGCGCGTGGTGGTGGTGCAGGACAGCGCGCACGAAGGGCTGTCGGGGGCCGACGAGCACCATGCCCTGGCCACCCTGTCGCCGTTGCCGCAGGCACTGGCGGCCGACATCTGCCACCAGGTGCTGATGCGGGTGCTGCCCGGCGCGGCCGACGCCGAGTTCACGCCGTTCGCGGCCGGCATCAACCGCATCCAGCAGGTGATGGGCGAGCACTTCGCCGCCGCGCAAGGCGGCGCGGCCTTCACCAGCCCGGCGGTGGGGCGCCTGATCGGGTGGATCGGCGGAGCAGGGCGCAACGTGCCAGTTGGCGAGCCCGCCGCCGCGACCGGCCAGAGCTCCTGGGGCCCGACCGGCTTTGCCATTCTGCCCACGCAGGCGCAGGCCGAAGCGCTGCTCGAAGCCGCGCGCGCCGCGAACCTCGTTGCACCGCACCTGAGCGTGCGCATCGTGTCGGGCCGCAACAGCGGGGCCAGCGTGATCGACAGTCGCCCGGCGCCGCGCGCGCGCTGACGCCTTCAGGCCTTCCTGCACTTTCCGCAGCTCACCCGTTCACGCCGAGGTTTCATGGAACGCCCCTACATCCTCCACATGTTCACCCCGGGCCGCCAGATGAGCCCGTTCGACATCAACATGGCGGCCGACGCCGGCTACCAGATCGTCGTGCCGTATTGCGAGGTCGGCGTCGACGCCATCGCCGGCCTGACGCAGGACAC
>JANOVJ010000038.1:0-9785 GCA_031417295.1 bacterium
CGCCGCAGGCGTCTTGGGGGCCGCATTCAATCGACGAACATGGCGCGCACCACACGCCATTCCTGCGGCCCACCCAGATTGACCGAGCAGCCGAGCGGCTCAGGCTCGGCGCCGGGCGCGAGGTCTGAACGCGAACGGTCAATCTGGGTGGGCCGCAGGAATGGCGTGTGGTGCGCGCCATGTTCGTCGATTGAATGCGGCCCCCAAGACGCCTGCGGCGTCGGCCCCCCGAGGGGGATCTCAGTCGGCTTGGGGCGGCCCGGCGCCGACTGAGTGTGGCGCCAACGACGCTTGCGGCGCAGGCCCTTGTTGAAAACCAATCTGGTGGGCGGTGAGGGTTTCGAACCCCCGACCCCAGCAGTGTGAATGCTGTGCTCTACCCCTGAGCTAACCGCCCTGAAACGGGTTCATTCGCGCATGGCGAAGCCGCAGATTATGCCAGAGCCCTCGGCCAGACGGTCTTGCCGCCACTGGCCTTGTCCAACGCGGCGAGCACCGCGGCATGGGCCGCCAGTTCCTCGGCGCTGGGCTCCAGAACGGGCAGCGTGAAGGCGGAAAAGTCCACCGCGTCGAGCGCCGACTCCGCGCTCGCTCCCTGCAGGTCATCGATCACCAGCGAGTTCTGGCCCCGCGTGAGGCGGATGTAGACCTCGGCCAGCAGCCCGGCGTCGAGCAACGCGCCATGCAGACTGCGGCCGGTGTTGTCGACTTCGAGCCGTTTGCACAAGGCGTCGAGCGAGTTCGATTTGCCGGGGAACATCTCGCGCGCCATCAACAGGCTGTCGGTGATGCGGCCCGCGAACGTGGTGAACTTCGGGCGCTGCAGGCGGCGCAGTTCCTCGTTCAGGAAACCGACGTCGAAGCCGGCGTTGTGGATGATGACCTCGGCCCCGGCCAGGTAGTCGAGCAGCTCATCGGCAACGCTTGCAAACAAGGGCTTGTCGGCGAGGAACTCATCGGTCAGGCCGTGGATGCGCACCGCGTCTTCACTGTTCGGCCGTTCGGGGTTCAGGTAGAAGTGAAGGTCGTTGCCGGAGAGGCGCCGGTTGAGCATCTCGACGCAGCCGATCTCGATGATGCGGTCGCCCGACTCGGGGCTGAGGCCGGTGGTTTCGGTGTCGAGAAAAATCTGGCGCATCGCTTGTTCCTATCTCGGCGCGTGACCCGCCGCACGGCGCCCGGCCCAGACCCACATCAGCGCACCGGCCCCGATCATCGGCACGCACAGCCACTGCCCCATGCTGAGGTTCAGCGCCAGCAGGCCGAGAAAACTGTCGGGCTCGCGGAAGTACTCGGCGATGAACCGGAACACGCCGTAGCCGAACAGGAACGCGCCCGACACCTTGCCCCAGACCGGCTGGCCGCGCACGCCCACATAGGCCGCCGGGCGCCGCGCGACCCACCACAGCAGCGCAAACAGCAACAGCCCTTCGAGCAGGAACTGGTAGATCTGCGACGGGTGGCGGGGAGTGTCCAGCCCCGACTGCGGGAACACCATCGCCCACGGCAGGCCCGGGTCGGCCGCCCGGCCCCACAGCTCGCCATTGATGAAGTTGCCGACGCGGCCCGAGGCCAGGCCGGTGGGCACGCAGGGCGCGATCAGGTCGGTCACTTCGAGGAAGCTGCGCTTGCGTTGCCGTGCGAACAGCGCCATCGCCGCCAGCACGCCGAGCATGCCGCCGTGGAACGACATGCCGCCTTTCCACACTGCGAACGCTTCGAGCGGGTTGCCGGCGTAGTAGCCGGGTTTGTAGAACAGCACATAGCCGAGCCGCCCGCCGATCACCACGCCGAGCACACCGTAGAACAGCAGGTCTTCCACGTCGCGCCGCGTCCAGCCGCCTTGGGCGAACGGGGCCAGCTTGACGCGCAGCGAGGCCAGCCACAGGAACAGCCCGAAGGCGACCAGGTAAGTCAAGCCGTACCAATGAATCGCGACCGGGCCGATCTGCAAGGCGACGGCGTTGAACTGGGGATGGATGAGCATGCGAGCGGAGGCAAGTCAGGGGCAGCGGATGATACGGCGGGCTATAGTTTCCGCCTTTCGCTCTGCCCCCGACACCGCTCCGCCCCCGACCCACCCACGCAAGGCCCTCAATGAGCATCAATCGCCGTTCCAGGAACATCACCGAAGGCGTGGCCCGCGCGCCCAACCGTTCGATGTACTACGCCCTCGGTTACGAGGAAGGCGACTTCAAGAAACCGATGATCGGCGTCGCCAACGGGCACTCGACCATCACGCCGTGCAACGCCGGCTTACAGAAGCTGGCCGACGCAGCGGTGGCCGGCATCGAAGCGGCCGGCGGCAACGCGCAGATCTTCGGCACACCGACCATCAGCGACGGCATGGCGATGGGCACCGAGGGCATGAAGTACAGCCTGGTCTCGCGCGAGGTGATTGCCGACTGCATCGAAACCTGCGTCGGCGGCCAGTGGATGGACGGCGTGCTGGTGGTCGGCGGCTGCGACAAGAACATGCCCGGCGGCATGATGGGCATGTTGCGCGCCAACGTGCCCGCGATCTACGTCTATGGCGGCACCATCCTGCCCGGCCGCTACAAGGGGCAGGACCTGAACATCGTCAGCGTGTTCGAGGCCGTGGGCCAGTTCAGCGCCGGCAACATGGCCGAGGAAGACTTTCGCCAGATCGAGCGCCTCGCCATCCCCGGCAACGGTTCCTGCGGCGGGATGTACACCGCCAACACCATGAGCTCGGCGTTCGAGGCGCTGGGCATGAGCCTGCCCTATTCGAGCACGATGGCGAATCCGCACGACGAGATCGCCGCGTCCGCCACCGAAGCGGCGCGCGTGCTCGTCGAGGCGGTGAAGGCCGACCTGAAGCCGCGCGACATCGTCACCCGCAAGAGCATCGAGAACGCGGTCGCGCTGGTGATGGCCACCGGCGGCTCGACCAACGCGGTGCTGCACTTCCTGGCCATCGCCCACGCGGCGGAAGTCGAATGGGCCATCGACGACTTCGAGCGCGTGAGGCAGCGCGTGCCGGTGCTGTGCGACCTGAAGCCCTCGGGCAAGTACCTCGCGGTCGACCTGCACCGGGCCGGTGGCGTCCCGCAAGTGATGAAGGTGATGCTCAACGCCGGCCTGCTGCACGGCGACTGCATCACGATCACCGGCAAGACCGTGGCCGAGAACCTGGCCGATGTGCCCGACGTGCCGCGTGCCGACCAGGACGTGATCAGGTCCATCACGAACCCGATGTACGCGCACGGCCATCTCGCCATCCTGAAGGGCAACCTGTCACCCGAAGGCTGCGTGGCCAAGATCACCGGCCTGAAAAACCCGGTGATGACCGGCCCGGCGCGGGTGTTCGACGACGAGCAATCGGCGCTGGCCGCGATCATGGCCAAGCGAATCGTGGCCGGCGACGTGATGGTGCTGCGCTACCTCGGCCCCAAGGGCGCGCCGGGCATGCCCGAAATGCTGGCGCCGACCGGCGCGCTGATCGGCCAGGGCCTGGGCGAATCGGTCGGCCTGATCACCGACGGCCGTTTCTCGGGCGGCACCTGGGGCATGGTGGTCGGCCATGTCGCACCCGAAGCCCATGCCGGCGGCAACATCGCGCTGATCGAGGAAGGCGACTCCGTCACCATCGACGCGCACAAGCTGCTGCTGCAACTCAACGTCAGCGACGCGGTGCTCGCCAGCCGCCGGGCGGTTTGGAAGGCGCCTTCGCCCCGCTACACCCGCGGCGTACTCGCCAAGTTCGCGTTCAACGCGTCGAGCGCATCATTGGGCGCTGTACTGGACCGCTTCGAGTGATGCGGTAGAAACCGCCCTGTTCGAGCCGTTCAGCGCCGACGTTTTGGCTGGGTGCCCAGCGCTTCCATGTTGCGCAGCCGCCGGTCGGCCTTCTTGGCGTCCATGCGCTCCATCGCGCGGCGCTTGGTGTAGCCGCTCGCGTCCGCCCACGCCCACCAGGCGGCCGCGCAGGCAAACGGGGCCAGCACCCACCACCACGACCACGCGCCCACCGGCCCGTACTCGGCCACCTTGAGGCCCAGCAGCAGCAACCCGACCGCAACGAAATACATGATTTGGATCCCCTCGCACCCACGGCGGCCGGGATGCCCCGAACCGGCGGCGGTCAACCCAGCCTTCTAGAATGCGTTACAGGCACTGTAGTCCAACATCGGCCACGACCCCAGGAAGAAAATCATGCGCAAGACCCTTCATTTGTTGGTGGCCGCGGCCCTGGCCGCGCTGGCCGGCCCGGGCTGGGCCGACGCCCAACTGGCGCAGAAGAAGAACTGCATGGCCTGCCATCAGGTCGACAAGAAGCTCGTCGGCCCGTCCTACAAGGACGTGGCGGCCAAGTACGCCGGCAACAAGGACGCCGCCGCCCTGCTCGCACAGAAGATCATGAAGGGCGGCTCGGGCGTGTGGGGCCCGGTGCCGATGCCGGCCAACCCGCAGGTCAGCGAGGCCGAGGCCAAGCAGTTGGCGGCCTGGGTCTTGTCGCAGAAGTAGCGTAGGCGGCAGGGATCGGCAACCGGCTGTCCGTTGCCGGCGACCGCCCCCGCCGCCCGCGCTGTCAGGGCGCGTGTTTGGCGATGCAGGCCCGCACCTCGGGGCTGAGCGCAAAGCGCGGCCCGTGCTTGCTGGCCAATGCCGCCGCGTTGGCCTCGAAGGCCGCCATGCCTTCGCTGTAGATGAACTGCATCGCGCCACCTGTCCAGGCCGGGAAGCCGATACCGAAGATCGAGCCGATGTTGGCGTCGTGCGTGCTGGTGAGCACGCCTTCGCTCAGGCAGCGCGCGGTTTCGATGGCCTGGCGGTAGAGGATGCGTTGCGACAGCTCGGCCACCTCGGCGTGAACGCCGGGCTTCTCGAAGTGCGCCTTCAGCCCCGGCCACAAAGCCTTCGGCTGGCCAGCGGGATAGTCATAGAAGCCGCCGCCACCCGCGCGGCCCGGGCGCTTCAGTTCCTTGACCATCAACTCGATCAGGCGCTGGCCGGCGTCGGGTTCGACGCTCTTGCCAACAGCTGCCAGGTCGGCGCGGGTCTGCTCCATCACGTGCACCGACAGTGACAGCGAAGTCTCGTCCACCACCGCCAGCGGCCCGACCGGCATCCCTGCCGCCAGCCCGGCGTGTTCGATCAGCGGCGCCGGCAGACCCTCGGCGAGCATCGCCACGCCTTCCATCACAAAGGTGCCGAAGACGCGGCTGGTGAAGAAGCCACGCGAGTCGTTGACGACGATCGGCGTCTTGCCGATCGCGAGCACGTAGTCGTAGGCGCGGGCGATCGTTTCATCGTCGGTCTGCTGGCCGCGGATGATTTCGACCAGCTTCATCTTGTCGACCGGCGAGAAGAAATGCAGGCCGACGAACCTGGCCGGTGACGCACTCGCCCTGGCCAGGCCGCTGATCGGCAGCGTCGAGGTGTTCGAAGCGAACACGCCGCCTGCTGCCAGCATCGGCTCGGCTTCCTGCGTGACCTTGGCCTTCAGGTCGCGCTGCTCGAACACGGCCTCGATGATCAGGTCGCAGCCCTTCAGGTCGGCCGCGTCCCCAGTCGGCACGATCAGCGACAGCAGTTGCGCCTTCTGCACCTCGTTCATGCGGCCGCGGGTGATCGCCTTGGCCGCCAGCTTCTCGCTGTACGCCTTGCCGGCATTCGCCTTCTCGGCACTCACGTCCTTCAGCACCGTGGCAATGCCGCGCGATGCGTTGGCGTGGGCGATGCCGGCACCCATCATCCCGGCGCCGAGCACGCCAACTTTCGTCGGCTTCCACTTCGGGGATGTGCCCGGCCTGGATTTGCCCGCCCGAATCGCGTTCAGGTTGAAGAAGAACGCGGTGATCATGTTCTTCGCGTTCTGCCCGACCATGATCTTGGCGAGCTTGCGGCTCTCGATGCGGGTGGCGGTGTCGTAGTCGACCATCGCGCCTTCGACCATCGCTTCAAGAATCGCCTGCGCCGCCGGGTACAGGCCGCGCGTCTTCGCGTTCAGCATGGCAGGTGCGACCGCCAGACCGGCTGCGATCTTCGGCGAAGACGGTGTGCCGCCCGGCATCCGGTAGTCCTTGCGGTCCCAGGGCTGCACGGCATCCGGGTGCTCGGCGATCCACGCCAGCGCGAGCGCACGCAGTTCCTCGACGCTGTTGCCCAGGCCCTGCACCATGCCAATCTCGACGGCTTGGCGCGGGTTGAACAGCTTGCCCTCGACGAGATACGGGTTCGCTGCCATCAGGCCCAGCAAGCGCACGGTCTTGGTGATGCCGGTGGCGCCGGGAATGAGGCCCAACGACACCTCGGGCGTGCCGAACTGGATTTTCGGGTTGTCGAGCGCAAAGCGCGCGTGCGCCACCAGCGCCACTTCCCAGCCGCCGCCGAGCGCCGCGCCGTTGAGCAAGGCCACCACGGGGCGGCCCATCGTCTCCAGCCGACGGAAGTTCTTCTTCATCGCCTCGATGCCGGCGAACCCCGCCGCCGCATCGGCCGCCGCGAGCTTGAGCACGCCTTTCAATTCGGCGCCGGCGAAGAACGTGGTCTTGGCCGATGCCAGCAGCACGCCCTTGATGCGTTCCTTGTCCTGCACCACCTGATCGACGGCAGGGCCGAGGTCGGCCTGCCATTGCGGCCCCATCGTGTTCACGGGTGAGCCGGGTTCGTCGAAGGTCAGCGTTGCGATGCCGTCGTCGGCGAGTTCGTACCTTATGGTTTGCATGGAGTTCAGACCCGTTCGATGATCGTGGCAATGCCCATGCCGCCGCCCACGCACAGCGTGACGAGGCCGCGCTTGAGTTGGCGCCGCTCCAGCTCGTCGAGCAGCGTGCCGACCAGCATCGCGCCGGTGGCGCCCAGCGGGTGGCCCATCGCGATCGCGCCGCCGTTGACGTTGACCTTCTCGTGCGGCACGCCCATCTCGCGCATGAAGCGCATCGGCACCACGGCGAAGGCTTCGTTGACCTCGAACAGGTCGATGTCGTCGACCGTCAGCCCGGCCTTCGCCAACGCCTTGCGTGCCGCCGGCATCGGGCCGGTGAGCATGATCGTCGGGTCGGCACCCGACAGCGCGGTGGCCACGATGCGAGCCCGCGGCGTGAGCCCCAACGCCCTGCCCTGCGCCTCGCTGCCGATCAGCACCGCGGCCGCACCATCGACGATGCCCGACGAGTTGCCCGCGGTGTGCACATGGTGGATGCGCTCGACCGCCGGGTAGCGTTGCAGCGCCACCGCGTCGAAGCCCATCGCGCCGAGATCGGCGAAGGCCACCTTCAGCGAAGCCAGGCCTTCCATCGTGGTGCGCGGCTTGATGAACTCGTCGCGCTCCAGCACCGGCAGGCCGATGGCGTCGTCCACCGACAGCACCGAGCGGTCGAAGTGCCCGGCCGCCTGCGCCGCCGCGGCACGCTGCTGCGACACCAATGCGAAGGCATCGACATCCTCGCGCCCCCACTCGCCCAGCGTGGCAATCAAATCGGCGCCGATGCCCTGCGGCACGAAACCGATCTTCGCGTTCGTCTCCGGGTCTTGCGCCCAGGCGCCGCCGTCGGAGCCGATCGGTACCCGTGACATGCTATCCACGCCACCGGCGATGACCAGGTCTTCCCAGCCGCTGGCCACCTTCTGCGCCGCCAGGTTCACGGCTTCAAGGCCCGAGGCGCAGAAACGGTTGATCTGCATCCCGCTGACCGTGAAATCCCATCCGGCCTTCATCACCGCGGTCTTGGCAATCACCGAGCCCTGCTCGCCGACGGGCGAGACGACGCCCATCACCACGTCGTCGAGCGCGGCTGGGTCGAAGCCGTGGCGCTGCTGCAGCTTGACCAGCAGGCCGCTCAACAGATCGACCGGCTTCACCTCGTGCAGGCTGCCGTCTTTCTTGCCCTTGCCGCGGGGCGTGCGCACCGCGTCGAAGATGAATGCCTGTGCCATTGCGACTCTCCTTTGAAGACGTAAAACGAAGTTTCAACGCAGACTAACTTGTACCCAAGTTGTGTCGAAGCGAATGAGTATAAACTTTATGCAAAGCGATCGCTTTGCATAAATCGGACCCTTGCCCATGATCGAACGCACCCTCTTCAATGCCGACCACGAGGCGTTTCGCGACAGCGTACGCCGCTTCATCGAACGCGAGATCGTGCCGCACCATGCAGGCTGGGAAGACCAAGGTTACGTCGACCGCGAGGTCTGGCGCAAGGCCGGCGCGAACGGCCTGCTGTGCCTGACGATGCCCGAGGAATACGGCGGCGCCGGCGTCGACAAGCTGTTCTCGATCGTGCAGATCGAGGAGCTGACACGCGCCGGTTGCAGCGGCATCGGCTTCGGTCTGCATTCCGAGATCGTTGCGCCTTACCTGCTGCGCTACGGCACCGACGAGCAGAAGCAGCGCTGGCTGCCGAAGCTCGCCAGCGGCGAGGTGATCGGCGCCATCGCGATGAGCGAGCCGGCCGCTGGCTCCGACCTGCAGGCCGTCAAGACCACCGCGATCAAGAAGGACGACCACTACGTTCTGAACGGCTCGAAGACCTTCATCACCAACGGCTGGCATGCCGACGTGGTGATCGTGGTCGCCAAGACGAACCCTGAGGCAGGCGCCAAGGGCACGAGCCTGTTGGTGGTCGAGCGCGGCATGCCCGGCTTCGAGAAAGGCAAGCGGCTGAAGAAGCTCGGCCTAAAGGCGCAGGACACGTCGGAACTGTTCTTCGACAACGTGAAGGTCCCACTGAACAACCTGCTCGGCGCCGAGAACAGCGGCTTCATCAGCCTGATGCAGGAGCTGCCGTGGGAACGCTTGCAGATCGCAATTGCGGCCGTCGCCAGCGCCCAGATCGCGATCGACCGCACGATCGACTACGTGAAGGAGCGCAAGGCGTTCGGCCAGGCCGTGGCCTCGTTCCAGAACACGCGCTTCACGTTGGCCGAGATGCAGACACAGGTTCAGGTGGCGCAAGTGTTCGTCGACCGATGCATCGAACTGTTGATGAAGCACGAACTCGACACCGCCACCGCGTCGATGGCCAAGTACTGGACGAGTGATCTGCAATGCAAGGTGATCGACGAATGCCTGCAACTGCACGGCGGCTACGGCTTCATGTGGGAATACCCGATCGCACGCCAGTTCGCCGATTCGCGGGTGCAGCGCATTTATGGCGGCACGAACGAGATCATGAAGGAGGTGATCGCGCGGTCAATGGGGTTGCCGGCGCGATGAGGTGTCTCACGCGTTTCTTGCGCGGCGGTCGGGATAGCAAAGGCGCGCCCGGACAGGCAACGAAGCTTCATCGCTGGCGGTCGGCGCGTTTCACCGACTCCCCTGCGGCCCGGGCCAGAGGCCCGGGCGCTCACCAGGCACAAACAGTCCACAGGACTGTTTGTGTCCGGGCTCGCTGCATCGGTCTCGTGGCCCGTCGCCGAACTCACTACGCTCACTGCGTTCGCTGCGTTCAAACATCCGCGACGAGTCAGTTTACGAATCGCGCTGCGCGCGAGGCCACGAGCCCTGCGCTTCTCGGCGCCATCGGGGCGCAGCGTGGCCTGTCCGGGCGCGCCTTTGCAAAGCGGCGCGTGTTTTCCTCGACCAGAAAACCCAACGCCACAGCGCGGCAGGCGGTGCCCGCCGGGGGCGATCTGTGGGGCGGCGAGGAGCGCAGGCCTGGGGTCGGCGTGCGCAGCACGCTTCGTAAGCTGACTCGTCGCAACTGTTTGAGTGGAGAGAGCGCAGCGAACGCAGCGAGTTTTGCGACGCGACCCCAGGCTGAGCACCACAGCGCAGTCGTAGCGAAGCGGAGACCGCCCCAGTGTGAGCCCCCAGCGGG
>JANOVJ010000039.1:0-2378 GCA_031417295.1 bacterium
TCTTCAGCATCGGCTGCGCCAGCGCTTCAAGCTCGTCGCGCGCGATCCAGCCGGAACGGAAGGCGATCTCCTCTGGGCAGGCGACCTTCAGGCCCTGGCGCTTTTCCAGCGTGGCGATGAACTGGCTGGCCTCCAGCAGGCTGTCGTGGGTGCCGGTGTCGAGCCAGGCGTAGCCCCGGCCCATGATCTCGACATCGAGTTGCTGCTGCGCGAGGTAGCGCGCATTGACCTCGGTGATTTCGAGTTCGCCTCGCGCCGAGGGCCGGATGCTGGCGGCGATGTCGCACACCTGCGCGTCGTAGAAGTACAGGCCCGTCACCGCATAGTTGCTCTGCGGTGCGGTGGGTTTTTCCTCGATGCTGAGGGCGCGCCGGGCGCTGTCGAACGAGACCACGCCATAGCGCTCGGGGTCGTGCACGTGGTAGGCGAACACGGTCGCGCCAGCGGTGCGCGCGGCAGCGGCGTGGAGCAGGCCCTGAAGGTCGTGGCCGTGGAAGATGTTGTCGCCCAGCACCAGCGCGCTCGGCCGGCCATTGACGAACTGCCGCCCGAGGATGAAGGCCTGCGCCAGCCCGTCCGGGCTCGGCTGCACGCAGTAGGCGATGTCGACACCCCATTGGTGCCCGTCGCCGAGCAGGGCCTGGAAGCGCGGCGTGTCTTGTGGCGTGCTGATGAGCAGGATGTCGCGAATGCCGGCCAGCATCAGCGTGCTGAGCGGGTAGTACACCATCGGCTTGTCATACACCGGCAGCAGTTGCTTGCTCAAGGCCAGCGTGGCCGGGTGCAGGCGGCTGCCGGAGCCGCCGGCGAGCACGATGCCTCGGCGGGGAGGCGGTGAGAAAGTCATTGCGGTTTTCCGTCGGTTCGGTGGGTTCAGCCCAGCACTTCGCGCAGCATGCGCTCGACGCCAAGGCGCCAGTCCGGCATCGTGAGCCCGAACGCTTGTTGCAGCTTGCGTGTGTCCAGCCGCGAATTGAGCGGCCGGCGTGCGGGCGTCGGGTAGGCCGAGGTGGGGATGGGGTGGATATCTTCCGGCTGCACGCGGATCGGTTGCCCCGCAGCACGGGCAAATTCGATCACGTGGCGAGCGTAGCCGTGCCAATGGGTCTCGCCCGCGGCCGCCGCGTGGTACAGGCCCGCGAGCCCCGGTTGCACCAGCGCGCTGCGCAGCGCGTGGGCGGTGATGTCGGCCAGCAGATCGGCGCCGGTGGGCGCGCCGATCTGGTCGTCGATGACGTTCAGTTGCTCGCGCTCCGCGGCCAGCCGCAGCATGGTTCGCGCGAAGTTGCCGCCGCGCGCCGCATAGACCCAACTGGTGCGAAAAATCAGGTGCCGGCAGCCACTGGCGCGGATCGCCTGCTCGCCTTCGAGCTTGGTCAGCCCATACACGCTCAAGGGGCCGGTCGGCGAATCTTCGCTTCGCGGCAGGTGGCCGCTGCCGTCGAACACGTAGTCGGTGCTGTAGTGCACCAGCCAGGCGCCGAGCGCGGCGGCTTCGCGGGCCAGCACGGCGGGTGATTCGGCATTGATCGTGCGCGCCAGCGCGGGTTCGGCCTCGGCCTTGTCCACGGCGGTGTGCGCCGCGGCATTGACGATGATCTGCGGCGCCACGGCGCGAACGGTTGCGGCCAGCGCCTCGGGCTGCGTGAAGTCGGCCCCGAGCGGGCCGGGGCTGTCGAAGTCGAGCACCACCAGTTCGCCCAGCGGCGCCAGCGCACGCTGCAACTCCCAGCCGACCTGGCCGTTCATGCCGAGCAGCAGGATCTTCATCGGCCGGTGTCGCGGCCGCGGTAGTTCGCCGCCACCCAGTCGCGGTAGGCGCCGCTTTGCACGTCGGCAACCCAATCGGTGTGGTCGAGATACCAGCGCACCGTTTTGCGCAGGCCGCTGGCAAAGGTTTCGGTCGGGCGCCAGCCGAGCTCGCGCTCGATCTTGCGCGCGTCGATGGCGTAGCGCCGGTCGTGCCCTGGCCGATCTGTGACGTGGGTGATCAGGCGCGCGTGGCGGCCGGCAGGGTCGGGCCGCATTTCGTCGAGCAGCGCGCACACGGCGTGCACGATGTCGAGGTTGGGCATCTCGTTGCCGCCGCCGATGTTGTAGGTCGCGCCGACCGTGCCCCGCGCCAGCACCTCGCGGATGGCCGCGCAATGGTCGCCAACGTACAGCCAGTCGCGCACGTTCAAGCCGTCGCCGTAGACCGGCAGCGGCTTGCCGGCGAGCGCGTTGACGATCAAGAGCGGGATCAGTTTCTCCGGAAAGTGCAGCGGCCCGTAGTTGTTGGAGCAGTTGGTCGTGAGCACCGGCAGGCCGTAGGTGTGGTGCCAGGCGCGTACCAAGTGGTCGGCGGCGGCCTTGCTGGCCGAATACGGGCTGTTCGG
>JANOVJ010000040.1:0-18317 GCA_031417295.1 bacterium
TCGCTGCGAGCAGCGTCTCGACGCCGGAACGAATCCGCTTGAGTTGGAACCCGTCGATCGAGGTGCCGACGATGTCGTGAGCCCAGCCTGCCAATGTCCTGCAACTGATCGCCTTCTTGCCTGCGGTGGTCGAGATGACGAACTCTCCATCTCGTGCGAACTCTGCCAACGCTTGCGTCACCCCAGGGATCAGCGGCAGTTGATGCGGCCGAGGTCCCTGGCCCGGTCGACCCTTGTTGTCGAAGATGGTGATCGAGCCTTTGGTCACTTCAGCCCACCGAAGGCGCAGGAGTTGCTCGATGCGTTGCCCACCCGAGAGGAGGTGCAAACGCAGCGAAGCCGCTTCGATTCCAGGCACCGGCTCGATCAACCGCCAATACGTTCTCAATTCGTCCGTAGACAGAGGGTGCTTGTCCGCTCGATCGAACTGTGGCGAACGCTTGGTCTGCGCGGCCGGGTTGAAGACGACCGCGAAGGCCTTGAAAGCGACCGGGATCGACGCCGTGGTTCGCACGTCGACTGCGCACTGGTAAGCGGCTCTCAGATACGACCTCAGTTTGTTCGCCGTTCTGCCCTTGTTGGCAGCGATCAGCCTTCGCAGCATGTCGAGCACGTGATCCGGGGTCACGTCGGCAGCGGGCAAATCGGCCAAGTCTGGCCACGCTTCGACCACGTGCGACTTGAACAGCCGATCCGCATCAGCGTAGCTTCGCCGCCCTTGAACCTTCAGGTGAATCACGCAGGTGTCGAGCATCTTGCTCAACGTCCGGGTTGACTTTTCGACCTCAACGGCCTTGCGCGCGATGAACTGCTTGTGCTGCTCGTCCTTGACTTCGCGAAGGCCGCCGGTCGTCGCCCGGTCGCTGTGGGTGGTGGCGAGCGCCCTGCACTTCTCCAGCGCCGCAGCGATGCCATAGCCGCGGCCCGTTGGCAGCAACTTCTTCGGCGGTGCCGACGCGTCAGACGTGCCGATGGGTTCTCGGCTGGTCTTGCCCTGATGGGAGTAACGCCAGTAGAGCTGGACCGTGCCGTTCGTGAGCTTGCGCGCCTGGAGCGATCCGCCGCGGTCAAGCCTGCTTTGCAGCGTCACGAAGCCGCCACCATCCAACGATTTGATGGCTTTGCTGTAGCCCGTTTGCGTCGAGATTGCCATAGTCCGTAGAGTTCTTGGTACCAGTCTGGTGCCAGTTTTGGCGTGGATGCCGGGAGACACCGTTGGACGGCTATGGACCTAAGTGCTTGATTTGTATAGCTTCCGTTGTCCACGGAAGTCTCTGAAAATCCGCTCCCCAGTGACTGCTAATCCGTAGGTCCCTGGTTCGATCCCAGGTCGGGGAGCCATAAAAATCAACAGGTCGGCGACGCAAGTCGCTAACCTGTTTTTCCTTGCGACTCATGCGTTCGCTCATTGCTCGCCGCCGCGCAGCCTCGTTGAGGTGGCCGGCAGGCCGTTCGTCAGCGAAGCCGGCGCCGGATCCGACGCCGGGGCGATGGTTGCTAGGCGGCAACACATCGACGGCATCACCCGCTCACCATGTAGAATTTCGCGTCCCTTGTAAACGGACTGGTGACGTCGAGCGTTGATTCGGCGCTACTCACCACCGCGGTCGGCACTGGGTCGATTTGGCCTTGAATGATCGGCAGTGAGTCGATGGCACCCGCCCCCAACCAACAGTTCCATTTTGGAGATTCGCATGAAATTCGCTCCTTCCATTTTCACCCTCGCCCTGCTTTCGGCTTTCGCCGTCTCCGCCACTGCGCAGACCGCCGCGTCGTCCCCGACCCGCGCCGAAGTCAAGGCCGCAACGGCTGCTGACAAGAAGGCCGGCAATATCCCGACGGGCCAGGAGGCTGTTCCCCACCAAGACATGCCGAAGAAGCCGGTGACCGAAGCCAATCGTGCCACCGTCAAGTCCGACGCGGCTACCGCCAACAAGGCCGGCGCCATCCCTTCGGGCCAGGAGTCGGTGACCAAGCAAGACATGCCGAAGAAGCCGGTGACCGAAGCCAACCGCGCCGCCGTCAAGGCGGATGCCGCGTCGGCCAACAAGGCGGGTGCGATCCCGACCGGGCAAGAGTCGGTCGTCGGTCAAGACAAGGGCCCCCCGAAGAAGTAACTGACCACCATGCCGCCGAAGCGCGGCTGGTCCCGAAAGCGGCGCAGAGTTTTTCTGCTGCCGCTTTTTTCATTCCTGAAGGCAACGGTGGGAACCTGCTGTTCGCCAACGGCTCAATCCGCGCAGGGGCTGTAAACGCAGCGGGCAAGCCGGGCGTTGAGTGATCCCTTGCCACCCACTTTGGAGATGTCCATGAAGACTGCAGCTTCCCTGTTCACGTTCGCCGTTATTTCGGCCTTCGCCATCAGCGCGTCGGCCCAGACGGCTGCCTCGTCACCGACGCGGGCTGAAGTCAAGGCCGAGGCGGCAGCCGCCAACAAGGCCGGCAAGATCCCGACGGGCCAGGAGTCGGTGGTCGGTCAGGACATGCCCAAGAAGCCGAAGACCGACACCAGCCGCGCCGCGGTCAAGGAGGAAACCAAGGCCGCCGTGAAGGCCGGCACCATCCCGACCGGCCAGGAATCGGTGCCGCGGCAAGACGTGACGAAGAAGCCCGTCAAATCCAGTCTGACGCGGGCTGAAGTGAAGGATGACACGAAGGCCGCGGTCAAGGCCGGAACGATCCCTTCGGGCCAGGAGTCGGTGGTCGGGCAAGACAAGGGCCCGCCGAAAAAGTAAGCCGCGTCAGCCGATGCAGGTGCGGTTCTTGCCGCTGCGCTTGGCCTCATAAAGCGCCTCATCGGCGCGCTCCAGTGCGCGTTCGATGGGCTCGCCCGGCCGATAGGCCGTGACCCCGGCCGAGAACGTGACGAACACGGTCTTGCGCTCATGCATGAACAGGCCGACCGAGAGCGACCGCTGCAGCCGCGTCAGGATCTCCTGCGCGTCCGGCACCGCCGTGGCGGGCAGCAACACCACAAACTCCTCGCCGCCAAAGCGCGCCACCGAGTCGTCGGGCCGCAATGACTTGCCCACCGCGCCGGCCAAGGCACGCAGCGCCTCGTCGCCCACGGTGTGACCCAACTCGTCGTTCAGACGCTTGAAGTTGTCGATGTCGAGCAGGCCAATCGCCAACGGCTGGCCATCGCGTTCGCGTCGGGCGCACGCAACATCGAACGCCTGGATCAGGCCTCGCCGGTTGGCCACTTGTGTCAGCTGGTCGGTCGATACTTCCTCGGACAGGCGACGCAATTCAGACTCCAGCGCGATGACGCGCTCGGCCAATCCAACGGCCCGTGCGTGCTCCGAATGCAGACGCTTCTGCGTCTGACCGACCATTTCCTGCACGCTGCGGGTCTCGGCCAGCATCTCGCCGACCACGTCGGTCAGGCTCTCCAACGATGCCGCGTTGTCGATCACTTCGGCGTAACGGCCGACGTTCTCGTGGAAGCGGCCGGTCCGCGAGCCGAGTTCGCCCAGTTCCTGCAGCATCTGGTTGATGAGGCTCTTCAAGGCCTCTCGGGCGCGCCCACGCTCGTCGCGCAACGTACCCTGGTGCTGGCGGGTGTGGCGAAGTTGTTCGCTCACCGCGCGCACGCCCCGCGCCGTGATGCCGTCTTCCAGCGTCAAGCACATTGCCGCAATCTGGCCTTTGGCCCAGCTGTCGTCTTCGGCCAGGTCGCCCAGGCTGGCCGTCATCTCAAGGCACAGCGCACCGAGTTGTTCGACCAGGTGATGCCGATGCTGCAAAACCCGATCGGCGCGCACGCACAACTGGTTCAACTGGTCGGCAAGTTCGGGCGTCGCACCGGTGACGGTGATCGCCTGCACCAGGCCAGCCAACGCCGCCTTCAACTCGCCAGACTCTGCCGCTGGCAGCGCCGCCTGCACGCTCCCGGCCAGGCTGGCCAGCGCGCGCTGCCAAGCCGCCGCGATCTGCAGCGTTCCCTCGGGCCGACCCGGAGCCACGCCGTCGTACGCTGCTACCTGCGGCACCTGAGGCGACGCCAGGGCGAAACCGCTTGTCGGTTCCAGCGCGGCAATCGGCACGCCGTCGCTCAGGGCCAACGGTGCCGCAGCGCTGTCTTCGTGGTCGCTGTCCCAACTTCCGATGAGCTGCGTCAGACGGCGCTGAAGCAAATGGGCGTCGATGCGGGTGCCGGACAACACCCGTTGCAGGCTTTCCTTCCTTCGGCCGCTGGTCCAGTGCCGCCCGCCGCGCTCGACGCCGCGAACGATGCGCTCGATCAGGCTGGCCAGTACCGCGGCCTGCTTTTCGCCGTCGGCCAGGCTGGCGAGGGTGCGCTCGGCCACGTCCCAGCGGCCTTCGCTCAAGGCCTGGGTCAGCACCTGCCGATCGGCCGGGTCGGCCTCGGGCGCTGCCGCAGCAACCAGCCTGTCCATCACCGAAGCCGCCTGTTCGAGCGGGGACGAAAGCGCTGCGTGCCCCGCTTCGGCGCGGTAGGCGCGGGCGTAGTTCTCGGGCGTCGGATCGAGTCTGTTGGCCACCAGCCTTCGCAAGGCTGCCTTGGCCAGTTCGGCCGGCGGCGGCATGGCCGCAGTCGGGTTAGCGCGCGTCGTCGGGTTCATGCGGCAGACCGTGATTCGTGCCCGCGCCGCGGTCAGCGCCCGGGCCGGATGTTCGCTGCGCGAAGGTGTTTGGCGCGAGGCGCGTCGTCGGGAGCCTCCTCGCCGCGGTCAACAATCCACGCTGCCTTGCGCGCCAGCAGGGTCTGCTCGCGCCAGACCGCCATCTCTTCCGGTGGCAGCGGCCGGCTGAACAGGAAGCCCTGCATCAGGCGGCACCCCAGGCGGTGCAGCACCTCCATCTGGCGCAGCGTCTCCACGCCCTCGGCCACCACGCGCAGGCCGAGTGAGCGGGCCAGCGCGATGATGGCGGCGACGATGTCTGAACTCTTCGGTGCCAGGCCGAGTTCGCGCACGAACGAGCGGTCAATCTTCAGCTCGCTGATCGGCATGTTGGTCAGGTAGGCCAGCGACGAGTAGCCGGTGCCGAAGTCGTCGATCGAGATCTCGACACCCATTTCATTAAGCCGGTGCAGCGTCATGTTGACGTTGCCGGCGTCCTTCATCAGCCCGGTCTCGGTGATCTCGAGTTCGATCGCGTGGTGCGGCACGCCGAACTCGGTGACCACCTGATGGATGTACTCGACCAGGTCGGCGCGCTCGAACAGCCGGTTCGGCAGGTTGACTGCAATCGACTCGGCGAAGCCGAAAGTGTCCTGCCAGATTCGCGCCTGCCGCGCCGCTTCGCGCAGCGCCCATTCGCTGAGCGGCACGATCAGCCCGGTCTCTTCGGCCAGCGGAATGAAGTCACCCGGCGGCACCAGCACACCGTTGCGGCGCCAGCGCATCAGCGCCTCGACGCCGACCATGCGCACGCTGCGCGCATCGACCTTGGGCTGGTAGTGGAGCACCAGTTCATCGCGCTCGATGGCCTTGTGCAGCGCGCTTTCGAGCTCGATCTTCTGGCGCCCCTTGCCGGCCAGCATCGGGCTGTAGAGCACGTGCGTGTTGGGGCCGTTCGATTTGGCGGCGTACATCGCCACGTCCGAGCTGCGCATCAGGTCGGTCACCGAGGCGCCGTCGCGCGGGAACAGCGCGACGCCGATGCTCGCGGTGACGAAGCACTCCTGGCCGCCGACGAAGATCGGCGCCTTCATCAATTCGAGGATGCGCGTGGCCACCCGCTCGGCGTCGCGCTCGTCGGCCACTTCGGGCAGCAGCGCGACGAATTCGTCGCCACCATAGCGGCCCACGGCTTCGAGCAGGCGGTGCGAGCGCGAGCCCATCGAGTCGAGTGAGAGCTCGATTTCCTTGTCAGAGTGGCGCACGCTCGAGCGCAAGCGGCGCGCCACCTCCATCAACAGCTCATCGCCAGCGGCATGGCCGAGGGTGTCGTTGATGACCTTGAAACGGTCGAGGTCGATCAGCAGCACGCCGACCTGGTGGCCCATGCGCCGCGCATGTTCGAGCGCGCTTTCGGCGCGCAGGTTGAGCTGGGTCCGGTTCGGCAGCCCGGTCAGGGTGTCGAAGTGCGCCAGATGGCGGATCCGGTCTTCCGCGAGCCGGCGGTCGGTCACGTCCTGGACGAAGCCGGTGTAACCTGCCAGTTGGCCGTGCTCGTTGAATTCCGGCTCGGCTTCGACATGAACAATCCGCTGCCGCGCGTCGCGTGCGCCCACCGGCATGTCGGCCGCCAGCGCCGAGGCGTTGCGCAGCGTGTCGTGCAGCAGATCCATCACGTCGCTGCGCGCGTCGGCCGGCACCAGGCGCAGCGCGCCGCGCAGGCTGAGCCGGCTGCCGGGGCCGAGGCCGAGCACGCGCAGGCCTTCGGCTGAAAACAGCGGGCCGCCGAATCCCCGGCGCCAGTCGAAGCTGCCCATCCGGGCGAGGTCTTGCGCGCGGGCCAGCTTGGCCTTGCTGCGCTCGAGTTCCAGCCGTGTCTTCGACGAGCGCAGCAGGTGACGCAGGCGCCCGCCAAGCAGGCTCCATTGGGTCGACTTGACGAAGAAATCGGTTGCCCCCGCCTCGTAGGCGCGCGAGATCGAGGCGTCGTCGTCGAGCCCGGTCAGCATCAGCACCGGCAAGGCTTCGAAGCCGCTGCGGCCGCGCAGGATGCGGCAGGTCTGGAAACCATCCAGCCCGGGCATCAAGGCATCGAGCACGACCACGTCCGGCGCCCAGTCGCGCAGCAATTCCAGCGCGCGCTCCCCGCTGACCGCTTCGGTAACCTCGAAGCCGCGCTCGCGCAGCGCGTGCGTGGTCAGGAGCAGGTTCACCTCGTCGTCGTCGACGAGCAGCACCTTGGGCAAGGCCTGCGCGTCGGCGTCGGCGTTGTCGTTGTTTGAGCTGGTGTTGGCGGTCATGGGGGGCTGTCGAGCAGGCACTTCAGCGCTTCCAGCACGGCTGAGATTTCGATGCAAAGGGCGGCAATGGTTTCGTCGATGCCGTCGCTCTGGCCGTCTCGGGCCATTGCTTCCATTTCGGCGCACAGACGGGACAACTTGACCGCGCCGACACTGGAAGACGATGATTTTAGAGTGTGTGCCACATGGCGCACGGCAGCCATGTCGGGGCCGGCCCTTGCTGCCTGGAGTTGAAGCACGAGACGCGCCGTGGAGCCGTTGAACGCCTGGACCACGCGCTGCACCAGCTTGCTCGCGCCGCTCGGGTCGAGTTCGCGCAGGCGCATCAGGGCTTGCGGGTCGAGCTCGGCCACAGCCCCCCATTCACCGGCCGGCGCACCCGTACAGGCGGCTTTCGGCAGCGGCTCGTTCATCGGTTGGCGTATCGACAGCAGGCGCAACGGCAGGGCACTCGTGAACCTCCTTCAACAAATCGGGCCATTGCGCCAATCAGCCGGCGGTTGCCGATGCGTCGCAGCGCCCAGCCTCGGGCGGCCTGACCGGTCGCATTGTCTGCCAGTGGCAACCGTTCGTGCGCCATGCCCCTGGCCTGGGGCGCCCGCACACGACGGCCGGCCTGAGCCCGTCTGGCCGTTTTTTCGGCGCACGCCGCCCAAACTGAAGCGCGAACCCAGCCCGGCCACAGCGCGCGGCGAGTCGGCGCAGGCGCCCGCCTCTTTACAATCGTCCGATGCCCCGCCCTCCTCCGGCCGATGCCGACCTGCACCCCCGCCTGACGGCGCTGGCCCGAGGCACCCCTCTCCTGGCCGCCCTGCTGGCCACCGCTGCCGGACTGGTCGTGGCCGGGTTCGCCGTGCTGCCCGGCGACGCGTCCCGGCCCGGCGTTGCGGCGCCCTGGTTGCTGGCCGCCGGCATGGCCTGCACGGTGGCGGGCGTTGCGTGGGTGCTGTGGCGGCAGCGCGACCTTGCCGAGCAGTTGCGCGCGGCGCGGCTCGAGGCGCGGGGCTTGATCTCGCTGGCCGCCGCATGGCACTGGCGCAGCGACGCGGCGCACCGGCTGACACAGCTCCACCCGCCTGCGACCGCCCCCGACCCGGAATGGGCCCGGCCAGGCACGCTGGGCCAACCCCTGTGGGAACATTTTGATGCCGACCCGGTGGCCGCCGCCGCACTGCGGGCGCGACTCGAGGCCGGAACGCCGCTTGACGGCCAGAAGGTCTGGCGAAGACTCGCAGACGGCAGCTTGCAGCCGTTCGAATTGCGGGGGTTCGCCTTGAGCGACCCGCAAGGGCGCGCAACCGGCCACCTCGGGAACGCCCGAGCGCTTGGCGCCGAAGCGACCGTCGGCGCGGACCCGTCCCTCCGCCAAGCCCTCCTGTCGGCCTTGCCCTGGCCGGTGGTCGTGCTCGGCGGCACCGACGACGCCCCCACCCATGTCGAGTTCGGCAATGATTCGGCTGCGCAGTGGCTGGGTCTGAAGCCGAATCAGCTGGCCGGCCTGGCTTTGAGCGAACTGCCATCGCGACTGGCGCCGGACCTGCAGGCCGCACTGGCGCAGGCGATGGCTACGGCTGCCGCTGGCAAAGAGCCGCCCGCCGACGCCAGCGTGGAAGTCCAGCTGCGGCGCGTGCCGTCGGTGCGCCCGCCCGGCAACGCGGGCCCTGGCGCAGGCAAGCGCTGGGTCCTGACGCGCCAGCCGCCGCGCCAGGCGACGGCTCGGGCCGAGCCGCCGCCGGCCGCGGCGGTGGCAGCCGAACAGGAGTCGTTCAGCTACACCGTGTCGCACGACCTGCGGGCGCCGATCCGCGTCGTCGAAGGCTTTACCAAGATCCTGAAAGAAGACTACGGCCGCCAGCTCGACCGCATCGGCAACGACCACCTCGACCGCGTGCTCGGCGCGGCGGCGCGGATGAACAGCATGGTCGATGCGCTGCTGGCGCTGTCGCAACTGTCGTCGCGCCCGCTGTCGCGCCAGCCGGTCAACCTGTCGCAGCTCGCGACCTATGTGGTTGAAGACCTGCGCCGGCAGGCGCCCGAGCGCGCCGTGGCGGTGCACATCGAGCCCGGCCTGCAAACCCAGGGCGACCCGACGCTGTTGCGGATGGTGCTGGAGAACCTGCTGGGCAACGCCTGGAAGTACAGCGCCAAGAAGCCCGCCGCCCAGATCTGGCTCGAACGCGGGCTGCACGACGGCCAGCCCGTCTACACCGTGCGCGACAACGGGGCCGGGTTCGACATGCGCTTCGCCGACCGCCTGTTCGGCGTCTTCCAGCGGCTGCACAGCGCAACCGATTTTCCGGGCACCGGCGTCGGCTTGGCTTCAGTGCGCCGCATCGTCAGCCGGCACGGCGGCGAGATCTGGGCCGAGTCGGCCGTCGAGCGGGGCAGCAGCTTTCATTTCACGCTGCCGGCTGGCAACGCGCAGGCCTAGGAGGCGGTCGGGCTCAAAGCTCGCCCGGCCGCGTCAGCAGCTCGACGGCGTCGAGAACGCGCTGGGCCGCATATTCCGCGCCCTGCCCGTCTTCGCGGGCCAGGCGCAGCAGCCGCTCGAGCGCCACGTTGCGGGCCAGCGAATGCCGGTGCATCAGCACCCCCACGGCCATCGCCACGGTGGCACTCATCGTCTCGGGCGAGACATCGGCTTCGGGTTCCGGCGGCGTCGGGCGCCGCCGCAGTTTGGCCAAAGCAGCTTCGACGGCGGGGAGGATCTGCCGCACTTCGAGCGGCTTCACAAGATAGTCCACCGCGCCGAGCGCCTTGACCTTCGCCACCGTGGCATCGTCGGCAAACGCCGAGAGAAACATGAACGGCATGTGCAGCGAATCGCGCAAGACCAGCGCCACGTCGAAGCCGCTCTTGCCTTCCATGCGGATGTCGAGCAGCGCCAGGTCGGGCCGGTGCTCGCGGGCAAGCAAGATGGCGTCGTCGCCGTTGTCGGTGTCGATCACCTCATAGCCGGCCTGCAACAGGCCGTGGGTGAGCGTGGCCAGCACCAGCCGGTCATCGTCCACCACCAGGATCTTGCCTTTGTCGGTCACGCTCAGTCTCGCTTGTGGGCCTCGCCGCGCGGCACACTTTGCCGGCCGACGATTGTGGCTGAAAGCCACCCCACGGCAGATCGGGAATCGCCCACCCTGCCTCTCAAGCGACATCCAGCCGCTGGATGCCCGGCGGCACGAGCGTGACCGTGGCGAGCACGCGCTCGCCGTGCTGCTCGATGCTCAGCGTGGCGCTGCGCCGTGGCATCAGCGCCCGCACCAGGCCCAGGCCCGAAACGCCACCCGGAATCCGCGCCAGCTTGAAGTCGGTCCCGAGCACACCCGGGTTGGCGATCGTCAGGCGCACGCCGTTCTCGCCGCAATCGAGCGTGCACTGCACCTCGGCGCCCTCGCCGCGGCTGTGCTTGATGGCGTTCGTCAGCAACTCGTTGATCGTCAGCGCGATCGGGATCGACTCGGCCTCCGGCAACGCCCAGGGCGCTTCAGCACCTTCGACCGTCAGCACGATCACCCGCCCGAAGGTCCGCTGCACCGAGCCGGTGATGGCCTCGACCACGCTGCGCAACAGCAGCGGCCCGGCGGCGCCGACCTGCAGCCCGTAGACCTGCGCGATCGCCTGCACCTGGCCGACCACTTCGGAGATCACCGCCTCGACCTCGGGCTTGCGCGCCGCGATCTGCTGCAGCAGCCCGGCCACACCTTGCAGGTTGTTCTTGATCCGGTGGTGCACTTCCTTGACCAGCATCTCGCGCTGCGCGATTGCCGCCTCCAGCCGCGCCTCCTGTGCCGCGCGCTGTTCGGTCACGTCGGTGGCGACGAGCAGCAACTGGTCGGGCTCCTCGCCGGCCGGGCCGAGCGGCAGGTAGCGCGCATCCCACAGCCGCGGCTCGCCGGCCGTCGTGAGGCTGTACTCGCGCTTGGTCACGGTGCTGGCCGCGAGTGCAGCCAGCATGTCGGCGCGCATCTCGGCGGCCAACGCGGGGGGGTGCATTTCCTCGGGTGTGCGGCCCACCAGCTCGGCGATCGGGCGGCCGAGAATGCCCGCCGCGGCCTGGTTGAGCTGCGTCACCCGCAGCGTGCGCGCTTCGCGCAGCTCGATGGCCAGCGGCGCCATCTCGATCACCCGCTGCAACGAGGCCTGCGACTCGACGCTGCGCGCCTCGGCCTGGCGGCGGCGCTCGATGTCGAGCAGGGCGTAGGTGAGCTGGCGGCCGGTGCGCTCCATGCCAGTCGCCACCACGTTGCCGACGATCCAGAATTCGCGCCCGTCGCGGGCCTTGACGCGGCACTCGAAGGTCTCGGCCTGGCCCTCGAACAGCTCGTTCAGGTAGCGCGTCTGGCGGAACGGATGGTCGGGCTCGGGCGTGGCCACGGTGCTGATCGGCTGGCTGACGAAATCGGCCAGGTCGCCGCCGAACATCCGCCGTGCCGAGCGGTTCATCCACTCGATGCCGCGCGCGCCGACGGTGACGATGCCGACCAGCACCGAATCAAGGATCGCCCGCGTCCGCTCGGCCTGCAGCGCCACCGCCTGCTCGGCCCGGTGCCGTGCGTCGACGTTCACATACGAGGCGATCATGCCGCCCGTCGCGTCGCCCTCCACCACCAGGCGTTTGCTCACCTGGACCCACAGCAACTGGCCGTCGCGGCGGCGCAGCTGGCGCTCGCCACTCCAGCGGCTGCGGCGGCGCAATTGCTCATCCTCGCGCGCCCAAAGGCGGTTGAATTCGCTGCGGTCGGCAAACAGGGCCTCGAACGCCACCTCGGGAATGTCTTCGATCGGATAGCCGGTCAGCGTCGCGAAGGCCTCGTTGGCGCGCTGGATCGTGCCATCGCGAACGAAGGCGATCCCGACCTCGGACAGGCTGAACATCAGCTCCCGGTCGCGCGCCAGGAGCTCGAGTTCGCCCTGCTGCGCCTTCAGCCGGGTGATGTCGGACAGCACCGCGATCGCCTCGATCGTGTCCGACGCGGGGCCGGTGCGGCGCACCGACAGCGAATACCAGTTCTCGGTCGCGCCCGGTACCGCCTTGTCGTCGACCTGGAACTCGGTCTCGAACGTCGTCCCGTCGGCCAGCGCGGCCAGCGTCTTCTCGACAATCCGGCTTGCCTGCGGGCGCTGCGCGAACAGCTCCTGGATGCTGCTGCCGGCAGCGCGCCCGGCCGACAGGCCGAGCATGCTCTCGAAGCGCTGGTTGCACCGCACCAGCACATTGGCGCGCACGTAGGCAATGCCGGCGCTGGTGCTCTCGAGAATCGTCGTCAACTCGTGCAGCAATTGCTCGCTGCGCACTTGAGTCTGCTGCTGTTCGGTGATGTCGAGCGTCACGACCGAGGTGGTGCGCTTGCCCGAGGCCAACGTGGCCGGCTCGACCCGCGTCAGCAGCCAGCGCAAGCCGAGCTCGGGGTGGCGGATCGCGTAGCGCGCCTCGGTGCGCAGCGTGTGGCGCAACGCATGTTGAACCTTCTCGAACTCGGCCAGCGATTCGGCAACGACCATGTCACGCCCGACCGCCGCCAGCGCGGCCGAGGACACGCTGTCGCTGCCCACGCGGCCGCCCGCGCGGCTGTCGGCGCTGCCTGCGGCGGCAGCGCGCTGGCGCAGCCAGCCGGTGGACTCCTGGAATGTTGCGAGGCCGACGCCGGCGGTGTCCATCATCGCGCCGATCTGCACCTGCGCCAGGTCGCGCTCCTCCTCCATCGTCCGGTCTTCGACCACCGCCATGTAGCGCCGCTGGCCGCCCGGCGTCTCGTAGCAGCGCACCACCGCGCGCAGGCGGCGCGACGCACCCTCGCGCTGCGGCAGCCAGGCCTGGCTCTCCAGCGGGCTGGCGCCGGGCTGCAACTGGGCCAGCGGCCGGCCGTCGCTGAACGCCAGCAGTTGCTGCAGGCTCGGCGACGCCTCCGACAGCAGCACCGGGACCGAGCCCACCAGCGCATCGAAGGCGTTGTTGGTCCGCACCAGAAGCCCGCTGTCGTCGAACAGCACCATGCCGGCCGGGCTCAGGTTGAACCAGTCGTCGAGCTCGCGCGCCGAGCGGTCGGCGCTTTCGCGCGCCACGTGCTCGGCGGTGCAGTCTTGCAGCGTCACCAGGTGGAGCGTTCGCCCCTCCCCGTCGATCAGCGCGCGCCGGGCCTCGCGCGACCAGCGCTCGCGACCGCTGGCGTCGATCAGGCGGCGCTCCAGCAGCGGCGGCACGTCGCGCCGATCGAAGTCTTCGCGCAGCCGCTCGCGCACGGCACGGCTCTGGGCCCGGTCTTCCTCGGGTTGCAGGTCGATCGGATCGACCCCCAACAACTCATCGCGGGCAAAGCCGCTGAACTCGGCGAATGCCGGGTTCAGGTCGAGCAGGCGGCCATCCGGCCCGAGCAACAGTGCTGGAAACGGCGCCTCCCAGACCAGCGCAATCAGTTCCGCCGAGGCCGGCTGGAGCATCGCCTGTGTCGGCGGCAAGCTCGGTACAGCGGCCAGCGGGGCCGCGTCGCCGGGCAAGCGCAGCGCCCAATGCAGCGCGTCGAGCCGATGCAGCGCGATATTCGCAACCCGCCCATCGGGCAGCTTGAACGGGAGCGATGCGCCACCCCCGGCCTCGCCGGACAGCACGCCGCGCAGCCAGCGCAGCACCGGCTCGCCGAGGGCCGGCTGCAGCCGATCGAGCGGCCACCCGGCTTCGCAGCGCAGCAGGCGCAGCGCCGCAGCGTTGGCAAAGGAGATCCTGCCTTCGCGGTCCAGCACCAGCACGGCGTCGGACAGAAGATCGAGCAACGGGTGGATTGCCGGCACTGCGGACGCAGGTTCCAGCACATTCACTGCACGGCGGTCGGGGCGAGGATCAACGTTCAACCCGACAGTGTACGCAGCGGGGCTTGGAGCCCGGTCGACGCCGGGCCGCCGCAGGCGTCTTGGGGGCCCGCTTCACTCCAACTGGGCGGCAGCGGACAAGGCGCGCAGCTGCGCGCGGTTGATTTCACCCACGCCGAGCAGCAGCGCTTCGGCCGCGGCACGCACGTCGAACAGCGACTCGCCTTCGACGGCGCGAACCAGCTCGAAGTACGGGTGGTAGGGGCCGGCGTTGTCAACCAGCGCCTGCGCAACGCGCTCGGGCACGGGAATGGTCTTCAGCAGCTCGGCGAACGGTTGGTTGAACATCCGGTCGAGCAGCGAGAACACGCCGCAGATGAACATCTCGGCGCGCATCTCTTCGTCGCCGACCGCACGCGCGAGTTCCTCCATCAGCAGGCCGCGGCGCACGGCGGCGAACATCACCGGCTTCAGGTTGGCGTCCTTGGTCGCGGTGGCCAGCAGCAACGCCAGCCAGCGCTTGAGCTTGCGGTGGCCGAGCATCATGATTGCGTGCGAGAACGACGATATCTCGACCCGCAACCCGAACGCTGGCGAGTTGATGTAGCGCAGCAGCTTGAAGGCCAGCGTCGGATCGCGGCGCAGCGTTTGCTCCAGCCGGTCGATCGACTCTTCGCGGTCGACCCGGTGGATCAGCTCGACGATCACCTGCATGTCGCCCTGCCCCGCGGCCGCCTTCGCGCTGCCCGGCGATTTCGCCAGCACGTCGTCGATCGGCCAGCCCAGCACCGCGGCCGCGCCGCGGCCGAAGCTGGCCTCCATCTGGGCCATCGTGCGGATGCCCGATTGCACGCAGCCGATGCTGCGGCTCGCCGCATGGGGGGTGGCGCCCGGCGCCTCGTGCAGGCGCCGGTCTTCCGCCAGGTCGATGATCGAGTAGCTGAAGCACGGCAGCACTTCACGCGGCAACTGCTCGGCCGGGCGGCCCTTCAGCAGCAGCACGGTAGCGTTCGCGTGCAGCGCCAGCAAGGCCTGCTGCTGGGCCGGGTCGCTGGCCATGAACGACGGCACTTCGAGCATCAGGTTGGCCGGCACTGGCGCGCGCAGCAGGTCGCCGAGCAGGCTCTCGCTGAGCACATTGAGCGACACCTTGCCGCCATCGGCAGGCCAGACCTCGGCCACCGCTTCGAGCAGTTGCTGAACGTCGAGTGCGGCATCGGGGCGCAGCGGAAAGACCGTCAAGCGCGTGGCCGTGACAGCGCGGCTCTTGTCGATGAAGGGCGAGTAGCACAGCGCTACCTGGCCCAGGATCGTGTTGTCCGACATGTTCAGGTCTTGATGTAGTCGAACAGCGACATCCGCTGCACCGACGCGTAGGTTTGCAACGCGGCCTGGTAGCCGGTCTGCTTGTTCTGGAACTCGGAGATCGCGGCCACCATGTCCAGGTCTTCGGCGACCGAGCGCTCGACCTTGCCGTTGTAGCTGTCGGTGTCGAGCTGCTCGCCGTTGCTGTCGATCCGGCTCAGCGCGGTGCCGGCCGTGGCGCGGGTGGTGGTCATGCGTGCCAGCACCGAGTCGAGGTTGCGCAGGTTCTCGGCCGCTGCCTGCGTCCGCGCGCTGACGCTGCGCAGCGGCGTTGCCAGATCGGCCGCGGCCTTGTCGAGCGCGTCGAACACGCTCAGCGTGGGCGTCGAGGGCGCAAGCTCGAATGCGTCGCCATCGGCCGGCGCGCCGCTGACCGTGACCGCCATGCCGTCGATCTGGATCGGCTGCCCGGCCACGAACGCCGCGCCGGCGGTCGCTGTCGGCAAGCCGTCCTTGAGCACGCTGTAGGTGGTGACGCCGAGGGCCACACTGAACTGAAGCTGGTAGCTCGCGCCGGTGATCGCGGCCGGGTCGGTCACGCTGCCGGCATCGATCGTGGCGCTGCCGGTGCTGGTGAGGCTGCGGGTCTCGAACACGCCGTTGCCGGTGGGCGCCATCAGCCAGGTCAGCGCGCCGTCGATCGTCATCGGCAGGCCGCCGGCACGGTCGGCGCTGGTCTCGCCGCGCGTGCCCACGTAGCGCACGCCGCCCGCGGCGTCGAGGAATGGCGGTGCGCTCGAACCCTGGCCACCGAAGAGGTAGCCGGTCACGCCGTCGCCCCGGTTGGCCACCGCGAACAGCTCTTCGCGCAGGCCGCGAATCTGCTCGCCCAGCGCCTTGCGCTGGCCGTCGTCATAGGCCGCGTCGCCGCCCGCGACCAAGGCCTCGCGCACCCGCTGCAGCAGCTCGACGGCGTCGCCGAGCCCCCCTTCGAGCTGGGTCATCGCGGCCCGGCTGGCCTCGACCGAGCGCAGCCCGGCGCCCGCGCGCGAGATGTCGGCCAGCGCGCGCTCGGCGCGTGCGGCGGCAATCGGGTCGTCGCTCGCGCGCAGCACGCGCTTGCCGGTGGTGATGCGGTACTGGGCATCGCTCAGTTCGGTCTGGCGTTGGGTCAACCGCTCGACGGTGGCGTCGTAGGCGTGGGCGGTGCTGATGCGCATGGCGGATCCTTGGCGTCGGTGGGAACTTCGGTCAGCCCGTGACCTGCAACAAGGTGTCGAACACCGACTGTGCGACCTGCAGCATCTTGGCCGCGGCCTGGTAGCTCTGCTGGTACTGGATCAATCGCGCCGCTTCCTCGTCGAGGTTGACACCCGACTTGGCGCTGTTGCGGGCGTCGGCATCGTTGGCCACGGCGCCCGACAACTGCGCCGCGCCCTGGGCGCCTTGAACCCGCACGCCGATCTCGGACAGCGCACTGGCCCAGCGGTCGGTGACCGTCGCGCCGTCGACCAGCAACGCGTCGCGCAGCGCGGCCAGCGCCAACGCATTGCCGTTGTTGCCGGCGGGGAACGGCGTCGGATCGACCTGCACCACGTCGCCATCGGCGGGTGTGCCGGTGACCGCCACTTCCCACAGCAGGCTGCCTGCGCCGTCGGTCAGGCCGATCGGCTGGCCGGGCACGAGCGCTTGCGCGGCCGCAAACGTGCTGCCGCCGTCAACGCTGATCTGATACGTGGTTGCGCTGGTGACGGGATCGACGTTGAACTTGACCACCGCGTTGCTGGGCGCGGCGATCGGCGAGCGCACGTCTAGCGACTTGATGGTGAGTGTGCCGGTGTTGGTGGCGCCCAGCGTGGCCGTGACCGGCGACGCGGCGGCAATGCCGCGCGGGTCGTCGAGCAGGCGCTCCATGCCGGTCGCGGCCGCGGCCACGGGCTGGAGCAGGAAGCGGTCGCCGGCCACGGCGCTGCCGCTGGCGAGGCGCACGGTCATGCCATCGACCACGACGCCGGCAGCCAGCGCTGCGGGCGTGAAGGTCTGCGGTGCGTCGTTGCTGCCGAGCCGCGTCAGCGTGTAGTTGCTGCCGTCGAAGCGCATTTCATAGTCGCTCGCCAGCAACTGGCTCGCGTCGGCCGTCTGCACGCCGACCACGGCATTGCCGCCGTTGCCCGAGGCCGGCAGCACGCGCGGCGCGCCAAACGCGAACAGGTCGGCGCCGGGCCGGCCGGCCGGGCTCGTCAGGTCGAGCCCGAGCCGCTGCTGCGCGTTGACGGCGCTGCCGATGGCCGCGGCCAATTGGCCGATGGCGTTGCGCGCATCGCGCAGGTCTTCGTTCTGGAAGCGCAGCAACCCGGCCATCACGCCACCGGCAATCATGCCTTCCGGCACAAGGCGGTCGACGCTGCCGTCGCGAATGCCGATGCGCAGCTTGCCCGGCTCGAACGGGTCGGCCACGGCCGCCAGTTGCGAGGCCTCGGCGCCGAGCACGAGGCGCTGGCCGCCGCCGATGAAAAGGCTCTGCGAGCCGTCGTCGGCGTCGATGGCAGTGACTTGCAGGTAGCTGCCGATTTCGGCCACCGCACGGTCGCGCTGGTCGAGCAGGTCGTTCGGCGGGTGCCCGGTGGCCTTGGCGGCTGCGATCTGCTGGTTCAGCTTGGCCACCGTCTGCGCCAGGGCGTTGACGGCGCCGATCGAGTACTTGAGGTCTTGCGTCACCCCGGCCTGCAGGTTTTCGATCTGCTCGCCGCTGGCACGAAAGCGGGCTGCGGTGTCGGCCGCGCGGGCCAGCGCCACCTGCCGCGAAGCCAGGTCTTGCGGCCGGCTGGCCACGTCGACAAAAGCGTTGAGCATCTGCCCGCTCAGGTAGCCGAGCCCCGATTCGCCGGTGCCGAACAGTTTTTCCAGGCGCTGCAGTTGCGACAGACGCGCGCCGTCGGCCTCGGCGAGCGACTGTGTGAACGCGGCCTCACGGGTCAGGAACTGGTCGTGCGCGCGGCTCACCGTCGTCACATCGACGCCCTTGCCAAAGAAGCCGTTGCCGGTGAACTGGCCGCCAGCAGCGGCAATCTCGACCTGCTGGCGCGAGTAGCCGCGGGTGTTGACGTTGGCGATGTTGTTGCCGGTCGTCTGCAACGCGGCGTAGCTCGCCGTCATCGCGCGCGTGCCGATGGAAAACAGGATCGACGAAGACATGGCTGCCGGCCTTCAGAGCTTGTGAAGATATGAATCGCACCCGCGCCGGGGTGGCCAAGGGCCTTGGGCAAGGCGCGTCGCGCGGCCCGGGCTGCCCGCCCGGGCAAGCGGCGCAACGCGGCCCAAGGCC
>JANOVJ010000041.1:0-10074 GCA_031417295.1 bacterium
CGGTACTCCGGCGGCGCCGCCGTCGGCCTGCAGCGCGGCAGCGCGCTTGAAGAGCAGGATCAGCAGCGTGGCGATGCGCTCTTCGGCGCTGCGCCGGCCCACCGACAGCAGCGTGTTGTCGACCAGCGATTCTTCGTGCGCAGTGAGCCAGGTGATATTGAAGCCCATCGACGGCTGCTGGCGGTGCAGCTCCCACAACGCATCGCGCTGGAAGACGCAGAACACCGCATCGGTCAGCGTGACCACGCCGTGCGCGGCGGCGTCGCCCATTTTCTGCTGCACCCCGATGAAATCACCGGCGAGCAGGAAGTTGAGGATCTGCCGCCGCCCGTCGCTCAGCGTCTTGAAGCGGAACGCCCAGCCGTCGAGCAGGGTGTAGAGCGGCGCGTCGGTCTGGCCTTCGTGGATCAGCGTCTCGCCGGCAGCCACGCGCTTTTCGCGCTGCTTCAGCGATTGGACGAGGGCCAGCTCGTTCGGCTGGTGGGCCACGAACAGCGGCAGTGGCCGCAGCGGACAGTGCTCACACGGGACTTCGATCATCGGCGGGCTCCTCCTCGGCGGGCTATGTCTTTTTGCACACGGCAAACGCGAACCCGCCGCTACATTGCGGCGCTGTCCACGGCAACCGGCCCGCGCCATGCAAGTATCGTCTGCGTTCCACCAGGTTCTCTACATCAGCCAGCTCGCGCCCGGGCGCGAGTACGACACCTTCACTGCCGTCTGCCGTGTTGCCCGCGGTCGCAACGGTTCCCTCGGGGCCGGCGGTGTGCTGCTGTTCGACGGGCATCGCTTCTGCCAGCTGCTTCAGGGCCCGGCAGAGGCGGTGCGGATGCTGATGCGCGACATCGCCGAAGACCCGCGCCACGAACGCCTGGCGGTGTTGGTCGACGCCCCGGCGGCGCCGGGCGAGATCGAGCGCCATTGGTGGGCGGGCTACTGCGACGCCTTCGAGCTCGATGTGCTCGATGCCGCGCTCGGGGTGCGCGGCGAGGCCGCGATCAAAAAATTCCGCGACATCGTTTCACGCGCCGACCTGTCGCCCTGAAAGCACGCGACCACTCTCGTCTTCCTCCCTCGCCCCTTTGGGTAGAGGGTCGCGGTGAGCGGTCGCTCTGGGCGCCGTGGTGCTTCGCTGGCCTTCACCTCAACCTTCTCCCGCAGGGAGAGGGAGCCAACGCGAAAGATGCCCAGCAGCGGAGCCCGCCCGCCGTCGCGGTGAGTCGATGCGCTGTGTGCGCCACCGCACCGAAGGGCCGGCCGGCCTCGTCTACGCTGTGGCTCGATTCGGCGCGTTCACGCCAACATTTGGGAGAGTGCGATGAGCCTGGAAGCCGGCATGCTGGCGGTGATGGTGCCGCTGTTGTTCGTCGTCGTGCCGCGCTGGGCCTACAGCCGGCACTGGGGCTACGGCCCCAGCGTCGGCGTGACGGTGGCGATGCTGGTTGTCGGCGTTCTTCTTGCGATGGGCCGGCTGTGACGCGCTTCGTCGGCGCGGCACTGCCGCTGGGCGCTGCGGCGTTGCTGCTGTTGCTGCTTGGCGCCTGCGGCGACGCGGCCAAGCTGACGGTGCTCGCCGGCACCGGGCCGCAGCCGGTGCTGCCCGCGCCCGAGGCGGCGCTGATCCCGACCGTCAACATCGCGCCCGCCAAGGGCTGGCCGGCGGGCGCGACCCCCCAGCCGGCGCCGGGCCTGAAGGTGGCCGCGTTCGCCGCCGGCCTCGACCACCCGCGCTGGCTGCTGGTGCTGCCCAACGGCGACGCCCTGGTCGCCGAGACCAACGCCCCGCCCAAGCCCGAAGACGCCACCGGCCTGAAGGGCTGGCTGACGACGCTGGTGATGAAGCGCGCCGGGGCCGGCGTGCCCAGCGCCAACCGCGTCACGCTGCTGCGCGACACCGACGCTGACGGCGTGGCCGACCTGCGCTCGGTGCTGCTCGAAGGCCTGAATTCGCCGTTCGGCATGGTGCTGGTGGGCGGCGATCTGTACGTTGCCGATTCCGACGCCGTGCTGCGCTTTCCGTATGCCGCCGACGACCTGCGCATCGCCGCGCCGGGGGTGAAGGTGGTGGACCTCCCGGCCGGGGCGATCAACCACCACTGGACCAAGAACCTGATTGCCAGCGCCGACGGGAGCAAGCTCTACGTCACGGTCGGCTCCAACAGCAACGTCGCCGAACGCGGCATGGAGGCCGAGGCCGGGCGCGCCGCGATCTGGGAGGTGGACACGAAAACCGGCGCGCACCGGCTGTTCGCGACCGGCCTGCGCAACCCCGTCGGGCTGGCCTGGGAGCCGGCGAGCGCGGCGCTGTGGACGGTGGTCAACGAGCGCGACGAGATCGGCAGCGACCTGGTGCCCGACTACCTCACTTCGGTGCGCGACGGCGCCTTCTACGGCTGGCCCTACAGCTACTTCGGCGCCCATGTCGATGTGCGGGTGCAACCGCCGCGGCCCGACCTGGTGGCCACGGCCATCGCGCCGGACTACGCGCTCGGCCCGCACACCGCATCGCTCGGCCTGGTGTCGGCCGCCGGCAACAGCTTGCCCGGCGCATTTGCCAACGGCATGTTCATCGGCCAGCATGGCTCATGGAACCGCCAGCCGCACAGTGGCTACAAAGTGATCTTCGTGCCCTTCGTCAAGGGGCAGCCGGCGGGTTTGCCAGCCGATGTGTTGACGGGCTTTCTCAGCGACGAAGGCAATGCCTACGGCCGGCCGGTCGGCGTGGCACTCGACAAGCAGGGCGCGCTGCTCGTGGCCGACGACGTGGGCAATGTGGTCTGGCGCGTCACGGCCGGGCGCTGAGCGGCTGACGCTCTTGCGATACGCTGCCGATGACTCGCTACCTCGCCACCTACGCCGCGATGGCGGTCGTGATGATCGCGCTCGACCTGCTCTGGCTCGGCGTGATCGCCAAGCCGCTCTACCAGCAAGGCATCGGCCACCTGATGGCCGAGCAGCCGAACGTGCCGGTGGCGGTGCTGTTCTATGCGCTCTATGCGCTCGGCCTGCTGCTGCTCGCGGTGCTGCCGAACGCGGCCGAGCCGGGCTGGAGCAAGACCCTCGTCACCGCCGCGCTGTTCGGCTTTTTCGCTTACGCCACCTATGACCTCACCAACCTGGCCACGCTCAAGGGCTGGCCGGTCGGCCTCACGCTGCTCGACATGGCCTGGGGCACGCTCGTGAGTACCGCGTCGGCCGCCGCCGGCAAGTTCGCACTGGACCGCATCGGTTCCGGTTAAGGCCTTGAAACCATCCATAATACATCCATATGGATGGTATGAGGATGGTGAAATGAAGCACAAAGCAAGCCCCCGGGCGCCCGCCGAGGCCGCGGTGAAAGAGAAGGCGAAAGCCAGGGTCGCCGAGTCCGAGAAGATCACGATCAACCTTGGCTACGTCGACCTGGGGCAGCTCGATCTGCTGGTCACCGAAGGCTTCTACGGCAACCGCAGCGACTTCATTCGCACGGCCATCCGCAACCAGCTCGGCAGCCACGCCGACGTGGTGAAACAGGTGGTGGCGCGCAAGATGCTCGTGCTCGGCCTGCAGCATTTCAGCACCGCCGATCTGCGCGCGGTGAAGGCGGCGAAGCAGACGCTGCAGATCCGCGTCCTCGGCCTGGCCACGATCGCCGACGACGTGACGCCGGAACTCGCCCTGGCCACCATCGACTCGCTCGACGTGCTGGGCGCGCTGCACGCAAGCCCGGCCGTCAAGGCCGCGCTGGCCAGCCGCCAGCGTTGACGGCCTCCTGAGCGCGCTTTTTCCCGCTCGAACTTTCCGAAAGTCCGCATGAACGACACCCTCCAGAACCTGATGCGCGAAGCCGCCCGGCTGACGCAGGCCGGCCGCTTGAATGAAGCCACCGCGACGATCCAGCGTGCGCTCGGCGGCGGCGGCGCCAGCCCGGCCACCGCCAGCCCGGCCACGCTCGCAGCCCCGTCGCCCTGGGTGCTCGACGGTTGCGTGTTCGAGGTCGGGGCTGAAGCCGCCTCTGCGTCGGCCCCGGCGCGCCCGCAGCGGAGCGAACCGGCCGCACCTCCTTCGAGCGCCGGCCCGCACGGCGCCCCGGGTGAGTTCAGCAGCGGCAGGCACCGCCACGCAGCGCTGACCCGGGGCTACAAGCTCTACCTCCCGCCGAGCGCACCCGGCGCGGGCCCCGCGCCGATGCCGCTGGTGGTGATGCTCCACGGTTGCACCCAGGACCCCGACGACTTCGCCGCCGGCACGGCGATGAACGAACGCGCCCGCGAGCAGGGCTTTGCAGTGCTCTACCCGGCGCAGGCGCAAGACGCCAACCCGCAGCGCTGCTGGAACTGGTTCAAGCACAACCACCAGCAGCGCGGCAGCGGCGAACCGGCGCTGCTGGCGAGCCTGACCCAGGCCGTGATCGAACGGCAGGGCATCGACCCGCGGCGGGTCTACATCGCCGGCCTGTCGGCGGGCGGCGCGATGGCGGCGCTTGTGGCCTCGGCATACCCTGAGATCTTCGCCGCCGTGGGCGTGCACTCCGGGCTGCCGGCGGGCGCCGCGACCGACCTGCCGGGCGCGCTGGCGTTGATGCGCAGCGGCGTGGCAGGCCCGCCGCTTCGCGGCCGGGTCGGCCGCGTCGCCAAGCCGCCACTTGCCACTTCCGCCCCGCTGCGGCCAGTGCCGACCATCGTTTTCCACGGCGACCAGGACCCAACGGTGCACCCGCGCAATGGCGAGCAAGTCGTCGCCGCGGCGTTGGCCGGGACCCCGCCAACGGGGCTGGCCCCGGCGACGACGACCGGCGCGCCGCAGGTGGAGCAGGGCGTGTCGGCGCAGGGCCGGCGCTACACGCGCTCCAGCCACCGCGACCCAGCGGGCAGGGTGCAGGCCGAACACTGGCTCGTGCATGGCGCGGGGCACGCTTGGTCGGGCGGCCATCCGAGCGGGACATTCACCGACGCGCAAGGCCCCGATGCCACGCGCGAGATGCTGCGCTTCTTCTTCGAGCAAGCGCTGCGCCCGGCCCACTGACGGCCGCCACCGCGCGCCCGCGCTAGGGCGTTCAAGCCTCGGCGTCGTCTTCCTGCGGCGGATCGATGCCCTCGATCGGCGCATCGGTCAGGTCGGGGCCGATCTCGACGATCTTCTCGTCGGTCTCGCTTTGTACGCTGACGCACAGACCCGCGCCCGGCGAAAGTTCCCAATCGGCAAGGTGTTTGCGACGGTCGCGACCAGCCGCTGAACGAGGACTTGAAATGCCCCGACGTCCATCCCAACCGCTGCCCCGCCTGAAGAGCCTCGACCAGCAGAAGGCCGACTTCACGGCCGAGGGTTCGCCGCCGCCCGCCAAGCCCCATTGATGCCACCTGGAGCACCCGACATGACCCATCAAGGCGTGGCGCGCGAGGCAGATGCCTTGCAGTTGTTGAAGCGCGATCACGACAGCCTGCGCCGCCTGTTCCGCGATTTCGAGCGCTCGCTCGCCGGCCCGTGCGATGTCGACCGCAAGGCCGAGCTGGTGGGCCGCATCTGCTCCGAGATGAGCGTTCACGCCGACATCGAGGACGAACTGTTCTACCCCGCAGTGCAGGCCGTCGCTGGCCGCGACACCTTGCTCGACCTCGACTCCTACGACCATGGTGTCGCCCGGTGCCTGATCGCCCGGCTCGACGAGATGGAACCCGACGATGCCGGGTATGACGAGACCGTGGTCAGCCTCGGCGTCTGCACCGTTGCCCACATGCGCGACGAGGAAGAGCGGATGTTCGCGCGGGTGCGCCAGGCCGGGCTCGACACCACGCTGCTCGGCGGCCTGATGCTCCGGCGCCAGCGCGCGCTGCGGGCCGACGTGACGCGCGTCGGCCTGCCCGATTCGCGCCGCGCCGCTGCGGTCTGGCCGCAAGCCTGCCGCTACGGCTGCGGCGGCAGCTCGGCCACGCCGGCGCGCAGATCGGAACGGTCATGAGCCGCCGGGCCGCCCCAAGGGCGAATACCGGAGTGCGCAGCACGAAGGTGCTTCAGTGAGCGTCCCCGGAGCCGCAGGTTGCGGTACCGGCGGGGAGCAGGCCGATCCGGGCGCGGCTAGGCGTTTCCGTGAGCACCCCCATGCTGACGGGCTCACCGCCCTGCCACAGCCGCGCTTCGAGCCGGGAGGTGCGGGCGTGTCGGCGCTCGCTCGGCCGGGCTTCAGGCTCGGCGACGAGCGCCCCGGGTCGGCGAATGGTCTGCCGCAGCCGCAAAGTCGGCGCCCCGCGGTGCTGCCCGAGGTCGCGATCCGCGACTGGAGCGACCTGCTCGGCGCGGTCAAGGCCCGGCTGCAGCGGATCGACGGCGACCTGCGGCCGGCCGAGCCCGAGTTCGAGCCCCTGGGGCAGGCCGAGGTGGTCCGGGCGGCGGCAAGCGTGCTCGAATGCGTGGCCGCGCTCGACCAGCTTCAGGCCACGCTGACGCACGAATTCGCGCGCCGGCAGGCCCGCAATCACGCGCTGGTAGCGCTCGCCGATCGCACGGTGTTGCGCCGGCACGGAGCGTCGGTGATGGCCACGGCCGAGTCGGGCGCGATCGTGCATCTCGACCTTGACGATTTCAGGGCCGTGAACCAGGCCCACGGCCGCGATGTCGGCGACGCCGTGCTGGGGATCGTGGCCACCCGTCTGGCCCATGCGATTCGTGCGGACGACCTGGTCAACCGTATCGGTGGCGACGAGTTCGTGATCCTGCTCGGCGGTTTGCCCAGCGGCGATCATTTGAGCCACCTCGCCTGCAAGCTCTTCGATGCGGTCTCGGCGCCGCTCACGATTGGCGCGCTCAGGCTGACGGTTCGGCCGAGCCTGGGCGTTGCAGCCCTGCCGCACGACGGCGGGTCACTCGATGAACTGCTCACCAACGCCCGTGCCGCGATGCGCCGCGCCAAGCGCAGCCACTGCGGCTACGCGTTCTTCGACCGGTTGGCAGACGGCTGAGACGCGGCCTGAGATAGGGCCTGCGATAGGGTCTGCGGTGCGGCCGGCCACGCAGCCGGAGCAGCTGCCAGCAGACCGGGTTGGGCCGGGAGGCGGCTGAGCGCCTGCTTCACGAGCTGGGGCATCAGGCCCGCGAACAGCGCCGGCTTCAACAGCCAGCGCCACGGCCGGCTCCACACCACCACGCTGCCGAGCAGCGCGGCGCCGAGCACCAGGCCGAGCGGGTTGCGCTGGGCGATCGGCTCGGCCACCGCCTTGGCGGCGCTCGAGCCTATGACGACCGCCATGCGCAGAGGGTGTTGAGCCCACCAGCCAGTCACCGCGTCGATGACGACACCGGCAACAGGAAGGGACCTCAGGCCGTCGAGCCAGGCGGTCGAGAAGCTGGGCGGACGCACCCCGGGTGCTTCGCCGCCGCGGGTTGACGGCTTGCCTTGCAGGGCCAGGCGCATCCGCTCGCGTGACAGCGCCAGACGCTCGGAAATGATGCTGACGGTGGGTGTCATGCCGAGGCCAGTTCACGCAGCAACGCCATGTCGGCCTTGACTTGCGAGCGCACGTTGTCGAACGGGCCCGGATCGGCCGGCGACCGCGCTGCCAGCAGGCAGACGACGGCCAGCAGCGCGGGCGCCAGCGGCGCCACGACCAGCACCCACGGCGCCGGGCTGCTGGCGAGCGGCATGACGCCCCAGAACATCACCGCCACCCCGCCCAGCACCGCCGTCACGCCAAGGCAACACAGCGCAGCCGCGCCCAGCACCGCACGCCGCTTGAAGGCGGCTGAGGCGGTGCCGAGCTCGGCCGACACCAGCGAGGCGTAGGCCTCGGCGTGGTCGGCCAACAGTTGCGGCTCGGTCGCGATCAGCTTGAGCAGGGGGTGCATGGTCGTTGCAGTTGTTGCTGGCGTGCCGCGGGCGGGGGGGCTCGATCAGTTCGATGCGCGCGAGCGGCCCATCAGGCTCACCAGTGCCATCAGCGCGGCGCCGGTGGCCGCGGCGATGAGCATCGCCTTGACCGGCTCGTCCTTGATGTACTGCACCGTCGTGTCCGATGCGCGCACCGCCTTGTCGCGAAGCTGTTGCGAGCTGTCGCGCACGGCGTCGAGGCCGCGCTGGGCCAGCGCACTGGCTTGCTCGGAAGCGCGATTCAGCAGCGGGGTCGCCTGGTCGCGCACGTCTTGCACCTTGACGGCCAGGCCGTCGAAGGCATGGTTGGCCACTTGCTGCGTCGAGCGGATGGCGTTGTCGGCCGAGTGCGCTGCCTGGTCGGCGAGGGTGTTCGATGGTTCGTAGGGCTTGCTGGAGATCATGATTTTTCCTTGGGGATGTGAGCTTGGGATGGTTGGGGCAATGCGGGGCTAATTTTTCCTGACGAGCCCGAAGACGAAGCTCGCCACTGCCAGTACCGCGAACACGATGAACAGAATCTTGCCGATGCCGGCGGCACTGGCAGCAATGCCGCCAAAGCCGAACAACGCGGCGATCAAGGCAATGACGAAAAATACAACGGCGTAGTGCAGCATGGCTTGGCTCCTGGTGATGCGGGCGGTGTGGCGCCCTGGATTTCGGGGTCGCTGGCCTGTGTGGCTGCGACGATTCCAGTGTGGCTTTCAGGCCGGGCCGAAGCGATAGGCTGGCCTGCCGCAGCGCTGTCAGGGGAGCGAGCGAGCGCTCGTAGGAAGCCGCCGACACGGGCCGCGCGGGCAGCGCGGGCGACGCTACAGCGCCACGGCGCTCAGGCGCTACCGCGCGGCCAGTGCGGCCAGCGTCGACTCGGGCAGCGTCACGTCGATCGCCGTCCCTTGCCCCGGCGCCGAGGTGATGTGGAACGTGCCGCCCTCGGCCTCGACCCGAAAGCGCATGCCCACCAGGCCGTGGGCCGCCATCCGGTGCAGGCCGGTGTCGAAGCCCACGCCGTCGTCGCGCACCGAAATGTCGACCCGGTCTTCACGCGCCGCCAGGCCGATCCAGACATTTCTTGCCCGGGCGTACTTGACGATGTTGGTGATGGCCTCCTGCACCAGCCGGTAGACCACCAGCTCGGCGGTGGCTTCGAGCTGTACCGGCGCCAGCGCGCAGTGCACCTCGACCCCGGACTGATCGGCAAACTCGCGCGCCAGGATTTCGAGCGTCGCCACCAGGCCCAGGTTGCTCAACGCCGAAGGCCGCAGGTCTTCGATGATGCGGCGCTTCAGCGCGATGCCGCTGTTGAGCGTTTCGACCAGGTGGCCGAGCCGCTCCAGCGCCTCGGGCGCGGTGCCGGCCAGGCGCGACTTGATGCGCGCCGCGTCGAGCTTGGCCGAGGTGAGCAGGGCGCCGAGCTCGTCGTGCAGGTCGCGCGCGAGGCGGCTGCGTTCGTCTTCGCGTGCCGTTTGCAGGTGCTGCGTGAGCTCTGTCAGCTCGGCGGTGCGTTGCGCGACCTCGACTTCCAGCCGGTCGCGCTCGACCTGCACGATGCGTTTCAACTCCACTTGCTGCTTGACCAGCGCCGCACTCTGGCGCAGGTAGAAAAACAGCCCGAGCAGGCTGGCCAGCGTCAAGCCGGCGATGCCGATGCGGCTGAGCAGCAGCGTGTCGTAGAGAATGTTTCGGCCCAGCGCCACTTTCGCCGTCTCGGTGGCCAGCAGCTCGGCGCCCAGCGCCCGGATGGCCTCCATCTTCTCCTTGCCGATGTCGGTCAACATGAGTTCGTTGGCCGCGTCGAGCTTGCCCGCATCGTGCAGGCGGATCGTTTCGGCCAGTTCCGACACCTTGGTATCCGCCAACGCGTGCAGCCGGGCCAGCACCTCCCGCTGGTCGGACCGCTCAGCGTAGTAAAGGTCGAGCCGCTTCAACGATTCGGCGATGTCTTCCAGCGCCTTGTCATAGGGTTGCAGGTACTCCTTGCGATCGGTCAGCAGGTAACCGCGCTGCCCGCTCTCGGCGTCGAGGATGCTCTGTCCCAACGTCAGGATGGCGATGCGGGCGCCGGCGATGCGGCCCAGCGTGTCGAGCGTGCCGACCGAGCGCCAATACGAGCCTTCGCTGATGAACAGCATCGCCACCGCGGCCACGCAGGCGAGCGGAAAGACGAACCGGCTGCGCTTGACGGCGGTGAGAACGTCCATGCTCAATGCGTGTTGGAAAACGTGGGATCATCC
>JANOVJ010000042.1:0-5437 GCA_031417295.1 bacterium
AAAGCTTGAATATTTTAGGAAAAATGCGGCTGGATAATCATATAGATCCTGACATTTTTGATTTATTTATCCGCGAAAAAATTTACCTAAAATATGCTGTCGCTCAACGCGCTCGTGATGGGCTGCAACCAGAAGACCGCGCGCGACCCGGTGATCAACGCGACCGAGGCCGAGGTGATGGCGACGCTCGATTCGCTGAAGCTGCTGAGCCTGGTGGTCGAAGTCAGCGGCAGCCGCGTCAGCCGCTACGAGCACAACCTGAAGCGGGTGCTGGCGGTGCCCAGCCAGTCGGTCGCGATCCTCACCTTGCTGATGCTGCGCGGGCCGCAGACGGCGGCCGAGTTGCGGGCCAACACCGAGCGCCTGCACCGCTTCGCCGACATCTCGTCGGTCGAAGGTTTCCTCGACGAACTGGCGCAGCGCGAGCCGGCCTTGGTTGTGAAGCTGCCCCGCGCACCGGGCGCGCGCGAGCAGCGCTGGGCGCAGTTGTTGTGCGGCCCGGTGGACATGACGGCGATGGCTTCGCAGGCCGGGCCGGACGACTTCGTTGCGGCCGGAGAAATTGCGGCGCTGAAGGCGGAGCAGGCGCGGATGGCGGCTGAGGTGGCCGACTTGCGAGCGCTCGTCTTTCGGATGGCCGGTGAACTTGGCATTGACCCGACGCAAGGTTGAGCGATGTCGTCGCCGAATTGGGATGGCGTGTCGTGAAGTCACCACGCGCCGCAGCCGGAAGCGGGGTCGCCGACTGCGTTCAGCCAATTCCTATTCTCTCCGTCGGCGACCCCACTCCCGGCTGGTATGGATTTTTTCGAACCGCCGCGAATGCACGACGCCGCCAGCAAAGTCGTGCCCGGGTGCCCTGCGGAGTGAATAAGAATTGGCTGAACGGAGCAGGGCACCCGGGCATGGCTTTGCTCATCCCGACGCTTGCACGTCAGCACCCTCGCACGGCAACTGCTTGGGAGAGGCACCAAGCCGGCTGACCATGGCCGAACTGACAGTTCGCAGTGCAACCTTGGGCGATGCACCCGCCATCGCCCGAGTTCATTGGGACAGTTGGGTCGCCACCTACAGCACGGTGTTTCCACAGAAGAGCTTCGACGACTACCCGCTGACCAAGCGCGAGCGGTTGTGGGCCAGCGAAGCCGGCCTGAACGCAGACCCCGCGCGGCGCAGCCAGTTGCTGGTGGCGGTGCAGGGTGACGCCGTTGCGGGCTTCGCGCATGTCGGCCCTTACCGCGTCCAGGCCGCCGATGCGCCGGATGCTGCCGGCGAAGGCGAGTTGCGTGCGCTGTACCTCGCCCCGGCGCTGCAACGGCACGGCATCGGCCGCCTGTTGTGGGCGGCTTCGGCGGCCCAGCTTCGCTCGATGGGATTCACGGCGCTGCGGCTGTGGTGCATTGCCGGCAACTCGGCCGAATCGTTCTACCTGGCCATGGGCGCGCAACCGATCGCCAGCGCGACCTTCGACGCCCATGGGGTGCAGTTGCACGAGAACTGCTACCGCGTCCAGCCGCTGTAGCCCTTCACCGACCCCCGCAACCCCTGCCTCGGAGCTGCCCATGCGCATCGACATTCCAGAACAGAAGAAGCTGACCTACGAGATGACGATCCCGATCCGCTGGGGCGACATGGATGCGATGGGCCATGTCAACAACACGCTCTACTTCCGCTACCTTGAAATCGTCCGCATCGAGTGGATGCATTCGCTGGGCTTCGGGCTCCAAAAGGAGGGCGAGGGTTTCGTGATCGTCAACGCCTTCTGCAACTTCATCCGCCAGCTCGAGTACCCCGGCGATGTGGTGGCAAAGCACTATGTGGCCCACCCGGGCCGCTCCAGCTTCGACGCCTTCGTCACGCTCGAACGCAGCGACGAACCGGGTGTGCTGTATGCGACCGGCGGCGCGACCACGGTCTGGCTCGACTTCGCGGCCAAGAAGACACTGCCCATGCCCGACGCGTTGCGCGCGGTGCTGCAATGAGGCGCGAGCGGTGAACGCCAGCGCCAACGCCAGCGACACCCGCCGCGCCTGGGTGCGCGAGGCGATCCGCCGCATCGAGGCCGACTTCCAGCGCTCCAGCGACACGCACCTGATTCCGGTTGCGTTGCCCGGCTTTCCCGGCATCGCGCTGTACCTGAAAGACGAATCGAGCCACCCGACCGGTAGCCTGAAACACCGCCTCGCGCGCAGCCTGTTCCTGCACGCGCTGTGCAACGGCTGGCTGCGCGAGGGCTCGACGGTGGTCGAAGCGTCGAGCGGCTCCACCGCCATCAGCGAGGCCTACTTCGCGCGCCTGCTCGGCCTGCCGTTCGTTGCGGTGATGCCGCGCGGCACCTCGGTGCAGAAGATCGCGGCAATCGAGTTCCACGGCGGGCACTGCCACCTCGTCGATGGCGCCGGCGCGATTTACGCCGAAAGCGAACGCCTCGCGTTCGAGCTGCGTGGCCACTACATGGACCAGTTCACCCGTGCCGAGCGCGCCACCGACTGGCGGGCCAACAACAACATCGCCGAAAGCATCTACGCCCAGATGCGGCAGGAAACGCAGCCGTGCCCGGTCTGGATCGTCGCCAGCGCCGGCACCGGCGGCACGCTGGCCACCATCGGCCGCTACGTTCACTACTGCCGCCACGACACCCGCGTCTGCGGGGCGGACGCCGAGCGCTCGGTGTTTTTCGATCACTATGTCAGCGGTGATCCATCGCTCACACTCGATCACGGCTCGCGCATCGAAGGCATCGGCCGGCCGCGGGTCGAGGCCTCGTTCGTGCCCGGCGTGCTCGACGCGATGGTCAAGGTGCCCGATGTGTGGAGCCTGGCCGCGATGCATTCGCTCAGCGTGCGCCTCGGCCGCCGCGTGGGCGGCTCGACCGGCACCAACCTCGTCGCCGCGCTCGCCTGCGCCCGCAGCATGGCCAGCCGCGGCGAGCAAGGCGCCATCGTCACGCTGCTGTGCGATGCCGGCGAACGCTACCGCCAGACCTATTTCGACGACGCCTGGCTGCAAGCAAACGGCCTGGAGTGTGGCCAAGAGAGCGACGCGATCGACGCACTGGTCGAACGCGGCGAGTGGCCCGAGGAGTTGCGACGCGCGTGGCGGCTGGCGGGTGACCTCGTCTGAGATGAATGACGACCCCAAGACACCTGCGGTGTCGCCCCGCGAGGGAAACTCAGGCCACTTGGAGCGGCCCGGCGCGGCCTGAGCGGCGGGTTCGGCACTGTCGGCCCTGTCCTACGCCACAACGCGCCGCCCACCTATCGCTTGCGCGGCGCCACGCGAATATCTTTGTGACGTCGGCCGCGTTCGCGGTCACGCTACAAAGGACCGCTCATGAACGCCCCCCACTCGCTCAATTTTGTTGCCGCACTGGTCATTGCCGGCTCGGTGGCATCGATCGCCGCCTGCAGCCCCTCCACCGACACCCAGACCGCAGGGCAGAAGCTCGACTCGGCTGTGGCCAAGGTTGAGCAGAAGGCGGCCGAAGCAAAATCCGACGTCAGCGCCGCTGGCAATTCGGCTGCGAAGTCGGCCGAAAAAGGTGCCGAAACCGCCACCGACAAGGTCAAGGACATGGCGATCACGACCGCAGTCAATGCCCAACTCGTGGCCGACCCGTCGCTCAGCGCGCTGAAGATCAATGTCGACACGCTGAACGGCCGCGTCGTGCTGCGCGGCAAAGCGCCCAGCGCCACCTCGCGCGATCATGCGTCCACGCTCGCGTCGCGGGTGGATGGCGTGATGGGCATCGACAACCAGCTGGTTGTCGAATCGAAGAGCTGATCGCCACGCTGACGGCCACCCCGGCCGTCAGCCCGAGAGCAGCCGGCTCACCAGTTCGCCTGCGGTCGCGGCAGCGTACTTGCGCATCAGCCGGGCCCGGTAGACATCGACCGTGCGCGGGCTGATGGCCAACCGGCGCCCGATCAGCTTGCTCGTCAGTCCGTCGATCAGCAGCGCGGCAATGTCGCGTTCGCGCGGGGTGAGTTCGACGCGCAGCTGGCGCTTCGCCGACAGGTCCTCGAAGCTCCAGATGCCCTCGGCGTGCGGGCGCAGCGGGTCGAGCGCGCGGCCGCTGACGCGGCACCAGAACAGCTCGCCGCCCACACGCCGCATCACCCGCTCGTCGGCGTAGCGGCCGCTCGTGTCGAGGCTGGCGACGATGCGCTCACCCATGCGTTCGAATTCGGCACTCGTCGGGTACAGCAACTCGAGGCTCTGCCCCACCAGCGCCTCGCGCGAGGTGCCGAACATGGCCAGCAACTGGCGGTTGCAGTCGAGCATCAGCCGATTGCGCGATAAAACCAAGCCGACCGGGGCGAGGTCGAATGCGGTGCGGTAGTCGAGTGCCGGCACGGGGCCGATGTCAGTCACGCCAGCGTTCCCCGTGAGTGCTTATGCAATTCTACGTAACGACTGCGCAGGGCTTTGCGTGTACGCTTCCGGCTCGGTTTGAACCAGGAGATGAACGCATGAAGAAGGTCTACCCGAGCGCCGCTGCGGCCTTGCAGGGCATCGTCAAGGACGGGCAGTTGATGGCGGTCGGCGGCTTCGGCTTGTGCGGCATTCCGGAGGCCTTGATCGCAGCGCTGCGCGACAGCGGCGTGAAGAACCTGACGGTGATCTCGAACAACGCCGGTGTCGATGGCTTCGGCCTCGGCCTGCTGCTCGAGACGCGGCAGATCAAGCGGATGATTTCCAGTTACGTCGGCGAGAACAAGGAGTTCGAGCGCCAGTACCTGGCCGGTGAACTCGAGCTCGAATTCACGCCCCAAGGCACGCTGGCCGAGAAGCTGCGTGCCGGTGGTGCCGGCATCCCCGCGTTCTTCACCAAGACCGGTGTCGGCACGCTGGTGGCCGAAGGCAAGGAACTGCGCGAGTTCGACGGCCAGACCTACGTGATGGAACGTGCGCTGGTGCCCGAGGTGTCGCTGGTGAAGGCCTGGAAGGCCGACCAGAGCGGCAACCTGATCTTTCGCCGCACCGCGCGCAACTTCAACCCCGCGGCAGCGATGGCGGGCAAGATCACCGTGGTCGAGGTCGAAGAGATCGTCGAGACCGGCGCGTTCGATCCCGACGCGGTGCATCTGCCGGGCATCTACGTGCACCGCATCGTGCTCAACGCGAAGCCCGAGAAGCGGATCGAGAAGCGCACCATCACTGAGAAGGCGGGAGTCTGATATGGCCTGGAGTCACGACCAAATGGCCGCGCGCGCGGCCAAGGAATTGCAGGACGGCTTCTACGTCAACCTCGGCATCGGCCTGCCCACGCTGGTGGCCAACTTCGTCAGCCCCGAGATCGAGGTCTGGCTGCAAAGCGAGAACGGCATGCTTGGCATCGGCCCGTTCCCGTCCGAAGACGAAGTCGACGCCGACCTCATCAATGCCGGCAAGCAGACCGTGACCACGCTGCCGGGTTCGAGCATCTTCGGCTCGG
>JANOVJ010000043.1:0-1870 GCA_031417295.1 bacterium
GATGGGCGAGGACGCGGCGTTCGAGTACCTGAAGAAGGTGCACAAGAACGTGGTCCAGTACACGCGCAGCGGCACCGCGCAGGCCAAGAGCGTGGCCAAGGGCGAGGTGGGCATTGGCGTGAGCTTCATCTTCGGCTTCGACAACGAGCGCCAGCAAGGCTTCACCATGGTGAAGAGCGCCGCGCCCTGCGAGGGCACGAGCTACGAGATCGGCGGCATCGCGCTGGTCAAGGGCGCCCGCAACGCGGAGGCGGCAAAGCGCTATTACGACTGGCTGATGAGCCCGGCCGGCCAGGCCATTGGCGCGCGTGCCGATTCGTTGCAGTACCCGGCCAACAAGACCTTCAAGCCCGACCCGCGCATTCCCAGCCTCGACGACGTGCGGCTGATCAAGTACGACTTCGAGAAGTACGGCAAGGCGGCGGAGAGGAAGCGGTTGATCGAGCGCTGGCAGCGGGAGGTGGAGGCGTTGCCGCGGTAGGGCGGGGTAGCCCCGGTATCGGGCGCCTGGGCCTCAGGATTTGTCTTCGATCCGGCGCGCAGAGAACCCCCGCCCGGCCGAAAGCTCCACCGCCGCTTCCCACTTGGCTTCGATGCGGGTGATGCGCCGGTCGTGTTCGCGCAACTCGCGCGCGATGTCCTTCAGGGTCTCCCCGGTGCGCTTGACGTCGTCGGCGAGCTTGAGGGCTTCCTTGATGGCGCTGATGGCCTCGCCGAAGACACTCACGCAGCAAGCCCGGCCAGCTTGCTGCTGCGACGCGCGCGGGTGGGCGCACTCGCCTTGCTCGCTGCGGAGGCACCGGCACGCCGGGCCTGAAGCTCGCCCAGAACCGATTGAGCCTCGTCGAGCCCGGCTTTCAACGCGCGCTTGGCTTCGCCGACCGCCTTGTTCAGCTCGCCCGTCAGCGCGGCGAGAAGCGCCTCTTCTTCGTTTGGGCGGCGCTCGCAACGGCTTCGCACAAGCTCGGCAACGCTCACCCCTTCACGCTGTGCCTCAGCGCTGAGGAAGGCCTTGAAGTCGGGCGAGGTCAGCAAAGTCACACGTTCGGTTTTCATGATCACCCTGAGAGGGAGTCTGTGTATGTTCATACTAATGCGCATGGTGGTGGGCGTCAAGGCTGACTGGCTGGCAGCGGTGCAAAAGCAGGCGGCGGATTTCGCTGGAATGGCAACCCGACTGGCGAACCCGTGTCCGGGCGCCGGGGCAGGTGCCAGGCCCCACTGAATGCGGGATTGACAGGTCGGGGGGAGGGCGATCCTGATCGCCTTGGGGTGCCGCGGTGGCGGCCCCGTAACGACAGCAAGAAAGAGGAGTTGACGATGCAATCCAAGGGGTTCAAGAAGCGCGCCGTGTTCGGCGCGGTGGCGGTGGCGGCAGCGCTGCTCGCCGGAGCGGCACAGGCCGTGGGTGTGCCGGGGCAGGGTACCTGGGAGACCACGCTCAAGGGGCGCGACATCGGTGGCGCGAAGGTGGCAGCGGACAGCGCCAGCGCGGTGTTCCTGTACGACAAAACGCTGGACGTCACCTGGCTGCGCGACGCGAACGCAAACGGGAAGATGACCTGGAACGACGCCAACAAATGGGCCGACCGTCTGACGGTTGGCGCCTTCAGCGGCTGGCGGTTGCCGACGATGATCGACACCGGCGCGCCCGGCTGCGACTTAAGCATTGCCGGTGGCACCGACTGCGGCTACAACGTGCAGACCAAGAGTGGCGACCCGGCCAAATATGAACCCGGCCAGACGGTCTACAGCGAAATGGCGCATCTGTTCTACGTGGCCCTGGGCAACAAGGCCTTCTGTCCGCCGGGCGACCTGATCTGCGACCCGCCGCAGCCCGGATATGGCCTGTCCAACACCGGCAACTTCC
>JANOVJ010000044.1:0-2675 GCA_031417295.1 bacterium
GGCCACCCACAGCGCGACCACGGTGCGCGTTCGCGACGGCAAGACCGTCACCACCGACGGCCCGTTCGCCGAAACCAAGGAGCAGCTCGGCGGCTACTACCTGATCGACGTGCCGGATCTCGACGAAGCCGTGAAGTGGGCTGCGCGCTGCCCGGCGGCGCAAGGCGGCTCGATCGAGTTGCGCCCGCTCGGCTCGATGCCCGATGCGCATTGAGCCGCAGTACTGCGCCCTCTTGGCTCGTTGAAGAAAGGCTGACCCCATGGCACCCAACATTCCCTTCGTTGCCGCGGCTTGTGCCGCGCTCCTCGGGCTCCTCGCCGCTGCGTTGACGGCGCGCGTCATTCTCTTTCGCGTGCGCTTCAAGGTCGATGCTGGCGACGGTGGCCAACCCGCGCTGGCCCAGGCCATTCGCGCCCATGCCAACCTGGCCGAGCAGGTGCCGCTCGCGCTGCTGCTGATCGCGTTTGCCGAAGTCGCGGGCGCGCCTGCGCTGGCGGTCTACGTGCTTGCTGCCGCGCTGCTGGTGGCGCGCTTCGCCAGTGCCTGGGGCTTGAGCCATTCGCTCGGCCCCACGGCGCCGCGCCAGGCCGGCGCCGGGCTGACGGTGCTGGTGATCGCCGCGGCATCGCTGGCGATCCTGGCCCGGCTGGCCGTGGGCGCTTGACCGGCCCGCCACCGCCGGCCCCGTGCGGCTGCGTGCCCATGCTGACGCAAGTCATCGAAAGCATCTGCCGCACGCAGGGCGCGCGCGTGCTGGCCGGGTTGATCCGCCGCTTCGGCGATTTCGACCTGGCCGAAGACGCGCTGCAAGACGCCTTCGCGAAGGCGCTGGAAGTCTGGCCCGCGCAAGGCCTGCCGGATGCGCCGGCGGCGTGGCTCACCACCGTCGCGCAGCGGCGCGCGCTCGACCTGATCCGCCGCCGTCGCACCGGCCCGCACTACACCGACGAGCCGCCCGACATCGCCGCGCCGGAGCCGGAAGACCGCGTGCCGCATCCGGCCGATGTTTCGGGCGTCCAGGACGACCGCTTGCGGCTGGTGTTCACCTGCTGCCACCCTGCGATCAGCCCGCCGGCCCAGATGGCACTCGCGCTGCGCACGCTGTGCGGCCTGTCCACGCGCGAGATCGCGCACGCCTTCCTCGAACCCGAGGCCACCACGGCGCAGCGCCTGGTGCGGGTGAAGAAGAAGATCCTCGATGCCGGCATCCCCTACGCCGTGCCCTCGCGCGAAGACCTGCCGCAGCGCTTGCAGGCGGTGCTGGGCGTGGTCTACCTGGTGTTCAACGAGGGCTACGCGGCTACTGAAACGCAAGCCGGGCTGACCCGCCCCGACCTCTGCGCCGAAGCGATCCGCCTCGGCCGCCTGCTCGTCGAGCTGATGCCACGCGAGCCCGAGGTGCTGGGCCTGCTGGCGCTGATGCTGCTGCATGACGCGCGCCGCGCCACCCGCACCACCGACGACGGCGCGCTGGTGCCGCTGGAAGCGCAGGACCGCAGCCGCTGGCACCGCGTGGCGATCGCCGAGGGCCTGGCGGTGCTCGACAGCGCACTGGCGCTGCGCCAGCGCGGGCCGTACCAGATCCAGGCTGCCATCGCCGCGCTGCACGCGCAAGCGCTGCGCGCCGAAGACACCGACTGGAAACAGATCGCCGCGCTGTACGGCGGCTTGATCCGCGAGCAGCCGAATGCGGTGGTCGAGCTGAACGCCGCGGTGGCGCTGGCGATGGCCGAAGGCGCAGCGCACGGCCTGGCCTGGATCGCCCAGTTGGAGACGCGCGAGGAGCTGGCCGGCTACCACCTGCTGCATGCCGCGCGGGCCGATCTGCTGCGCCGCTGCGGGCGGTTGGGTGAAGCGTGCGAGGCTTACCGCGTGGCACTCGGGCTGGTGCGCAACCAGGCCGAGCGCCGCTACCTCGAAGCGCGGTTGGCGGAGTGCGGTGGCTGAGGCGCGCCCCGGGATGACCGGGCCGCACTCGAACGGTGGCGTTTGCATAGACTCCGTGGTCCGCGCGCAGCCCTTGCGCCAACGGCTCCACCGAAAGAGGCCTGCATGGAATCGAACATTGCTTATCCGCCCCTCGGCCACAGCGGCCTCAAAGTCTCGCCGCTGTGGCTCGGCACGATGATGTTCGGCGACCAGACCGACGAGGCCGAAGCCGAACGCATCGTCGCCTCGGCGCGCGCGGCTGGCATCAACGGCATCGACACCGCCAACGTGTATGCGAAGGGCGAGTCGGAACGCATCGTCGGCCGGTTGATCGCGGCCGACCGCGAGCGCTGGGTGCTGGCAACCAAGGTCGGCATCGCCACCGGCGACCTGCCGAACGACCACGGCTCGTCGCGGCGCAACATCGCGCAGGCGGTGGAGCACAGCCTGCGCCGCCTGAACACCGACTGGATCGACCTCTACTACCTGCACCGCGACGACGAGGCGACGCCGATGGAAGAGACGCTCACGGCGATGGCGCGGCTGATCGAGAGCGGCAAGATCCACTACTACGGCGTTTCGAACTTTCGCGGCTGGCGTATCGCGCGCATGGTCGAGTTGAGCCGGCAGATGGGCGTGCCGCAGCCCATCGTCTGCCAGCCGCTCTACAACGCGATGTCGCGCGGCATCGAGACCGAACTGCTGCCCAGTTGCGCCCACTACGGCGTGGCTGCGGTGTCGTACA
>JANOVJ010000045.1:0-4044 GCA_031417295.1 bacterium
CGGTGGCGCGCTGGACGCGCACGCTGTCGACCATGTTCGCCGCCGGCGTGCCGCTGGTCGAGGCGCTCGACTCGGTCGGCGGTGCCTCGGGCAACGCAGTCTTCGCCGAGGCCACCGAACAGATCCAGCGCGACGTGTCCACCGGCTCCGGCCTGACCACCTCGATGCAGACCACGGGTGTGTTCCCGAACATGGTGCTGCAAATGTGCGCGATCGGCGAAGAGTCGGGTGCGCTCGACCAGATGCTGGGCAAGGCGGCAGAGTTCTATGAAGACGAAGTCGACGAGGCCGTGAAGGGCTTGTCGAGCCTGATGGAGCCCTTCATCATCGTCATTCTGGGCACCCTGATCGGCGGCATCGTGGTCTCGATGTACCTGCCGATCTTCAAGCTCGGCCAGGTCGTCTGACCGGCATGGAAGGGGCGATTCCACAAGGGCTGCTCTCGCCGCCGGTGCTGGCCCTGCTCGGCCTGTGCATCGGCAGCTTTCTCAACGTCGTGATCCACCGCCTGCCGCAGATGCTCGAGCGCGGCTGGAAGATCGACAGCGCCGAGATGCTGGGCCTGGACCCGGCCAAGGCGGCCGCGCTGGCCGAGCCGATCACGCTGTCGCGGCCGCGCTCTCGCTGCCCGTCGTGCGGCCACGCGATCGCCTGGCACGAGAACATTCCGGTGCTGAGCTACCTCAAGCTCGGCGGCAAGTGCTCGGCCTGCAAGACCCGCATCTCGCCGCGCTACCCGCTGGTCGAGTTGCTCACCGCGCTGCTCTTCGCTGCCATCGGCTGGCGCTTCGGGCCCGAGCCCGTGGCGCTGCTGTGGTGCGGCCTCGCCGCCGTGCTGGTGGCGCTGGCCGGCATCGACTGGGACACCACGCTGCTGCCCGACAACCTCACGCTGCCGCTGCTCTGGGCCGGCCTCGTCGCCAGCGCGCTCGGCTGGACGGTGCCGTTGCCGCAGGCGCTGTGGGGCGCGGTGGCGGGCTACCTGTCGCTGTGGTCGGTGTACTGGATGTTCAAGCTCGCCACCGGCAAGGAAGGCATGGGCCACGGCGACTTCAAGCTGCTCGCCGCGCTCGGCGCCTGGCTCGGCTGGCAGATGATCCTTCCGGTGGTACTCGGCGCGTCGGTGCTCGGTGCGCTGGTGGGTCTGGCGATGAAGTCTGGCGGCGCCCTGCGCGAAGGCCGTTACGTTCCGTTCGGGCCATTCCTGGCCGGCTCGGCCGTCGTCGTGCTCCTGGCTGGTTCGCCGCGCGTGCTCGGCTGGCTGGGCTGGGCCTGACGCGGCCCACAGCCGCACGCCCGGGCTGGCGCCGACCGTGACACGCATCGGCCTCACCGGCGGCATCGGCAGCGGCAAAAGCACCGTTGCCGCGATGCTGGTGGGACAACACGGCGCCACGCTCGTCGATACCGACGCCATCGCGCGCCAGCTCACGCTGCCAGGGGGGGCCGCGATGGCTGCCGTCGTGCAGTCGTTCGGCGCTGCACTCGTCGCCGCTGACGGCGGCCTTGACCGCACCGCGATGCGCGCGCTCGCATTTGGCAACCCCACCGCCAAGCGCCGCCTCGAAGCGATCTTGCACCCGCTGATCGGTGCCGAAGCAACGCGCCAGGCGCAGCAAGCACGTGGCGCGGTGGTGTTCGACGTGCCACTGCTGGCCGAGTCAAGCCACTGGCGCGACCGGGTCGACCGCGTGCTGGTGGTCGATTGCCCGGAGTCGACGCAGCTTGCTCGCGTGCTGCAACGCCCAGGCTGGACGGAGCAAACCGTGCGCGCCGTGATGGCGCAACAGGCACCGCGCGTTGTGCGCCGTGCGTGTGCCGACGCGGTGATTTACAACGAAGGCCTGTCGCTTGAACAACTGGGCCGCGAGGTAGGAATGCTTTGCCTGCGCTGGTTTGCAAGACCCTGAACCGCTGCGTTTGAGCGTTTCGCTGTGGAACAATCAATGCCCTGAAGCCAGTTCCGCAAACGCGCCCGCCGAAAGCCCGCCTTGGTTCTCTACGAGTACCCGTTCAACGAAAGCATTCGCACCATGCTGCGGCTCGAACACCTGTTCGACCGGATGGGCCAGTTGATGGCCCGCGACGCACCAGTGGACCACCACCACGCGCTGGCCACGGTGTTCGAAATCATGGACGTGGCGGCCCGCGCCGACCTGAAATCCGATCTGCTGAAAGACCTGGAGCGGCACAAGGCGCAGCTCAATGGCTACCGCGGCAATCCGTCCATTTCAGAACTGGCGCTCGATGAAGTGATAGGCCGCATCGACCACGCCTTCAACGGGCTCAACCAGTTGTCGGGCAAGGCCGGCCACGCGCTCACGACCAACGAATGGCTGATGGGCATCCGCAGCCGGATCGGCATTCCCGGCGGCACCTGCGAGTTCGACCTCCCGGCCTACTACGCTTGGCAACAGTTCGACGCCGCGCGTCGGCAGGCCGACCTGGCCCGCTGGACCGCCCCGCTGATGCCGTTTGCTGAGGCGTTGCAGGTGCTGCTCGGCCTGCTGCGCGACTCGGGTGCGCCGCACAAGGTGGTTGCCAGCGCTGGCCAGTACCAGCAAAGCCTGGCCGCCGGCCGGAGCTACCTGCTGCTGCGCGTGCACATCGACCCGGCGCACGAACTCGTGCCCGAAATCAGCGGTCACCGCCTGATGGTGCTGGTCCGGCTGATGCGCCAGGACGCCGAAGGGCGGCTGCGGCCGAGCGGCAGCGATGCCAGCTTCGAGCTGACGCTTTGTTCCTGAGCTGGCCGTGACTGCGCCCTCCGCAGCCGGCCGTACCGTGCGCTGCCCGGGCTGCGGCGGGCCCAGCCTGTTCGGACCGGGCAACCCCTACCGGCCGTTCTGCAGCGAACGCTGCAAGAACCTCGACTTCGGCGCCTGGGCCAGCGAGGCGTATCGGGTGGGGGTCAAGCCCGAGCCGCAGGAAGACGACACCTCTTCGGCCTCGTAGCGGGCGTCGAACTCAATCGGCGCCGGGCCGCCCCAAGCCGATTGAGATCCCCTTGGGGGACGACACCGGAGGTGTCTTGGGGTCGTCAGCTAGGCGAGCCGGCCGTGGCAGAGCTTGTACTTCTTCCCGCTGCCGCACGGGCAGGGGTCGTTGCGGCCGACCTTGGGCAGTTGCGCCACCGCCGTCGCCGGATCGGTCTCCTGCGCCACGCTGCCGTCTTCTCTCGGGTGGGTGTAGGTCACATTGACAAAGCTCTCGGCCTGGGCCTCGATCGCCTGCGCCGCTTGCGCCGCCTCTTCCTGGCTCTGGATGCGCACCGTCATCAGCACGCGGGTCACGTCCATCTTCACCACGTCGAGCATCTGGCTGAAAAGCTCGAAGGCTTCGCGCTTGTACTCCTGCTTCGGGTTCTTCTGCGCATAGCCGCGCAAATGGATGCCCTGACGCAGGTAGTCGAGTGCCGCCAGATGCTCGCGCCAGTGGCTGTCGATCGACTGCAGCAGGATCATCCGCATGAAGGGCGTGAACTGCTCCAGCCCGACGCGTTCGACCTTGGTGTTGAAGGTGTCGTTGGCCGCCTTGGCGACCTTGGCGACGATATCTTCGTCGGTGATCGCGTCGCTGGCTTCCACGTCGGCCTTGAGCGCCACTTCAAGCTGCCACTCCTCGGCAAGCACCTTCTCAAGCGCGCCCAGGTCCCACTGTTCTTCCACGCTGTCCGACGGCACATAGGTGCGCACCACGTCGCTCATCGTGCCCTCGCGCAGGTTGGCGATCTGCGCCGCCAGCGTCTCGGCCTCCAGGATGTCGTTGCGCTGCTGGTAGATCACCTTGCGCTGGTCGTTCGACACGTCGTCGTACTCGAGCAGCTGCTTGCGCACGTCGAAGTTGCGCGCCTCGACCTTGCGCTGCGCGCTCTCGATGCTGCGCGTGACGATGCCGGCTTCGATGGCTTCGCCGTCGGGCATCTTCAGCCGCTCCATGATCGAGCGCACCCGGTCGCCGGCGAAGATGCGCATCAGCGAGTCGTCCAGGCTCAGGTAGAAGCGCGACGAACCCGGGTCGCCCTGGCGGCCCGAGCGGCCGCGC
>JANOVJ010000046.1:0-4687 GCA_031417295.1 bacterium
CCGGCGCTCAGGCCCTCGCGTTAGATCGACACGATCTGCCCCGACTGCGGCGAGCGCGGCGCGTGCGGCGCATCGTTCGTGAACTCGCGCGGCGGCGTCGGCGACAGCCGGTCGCCGACGCCGGCCTCCTGGCGCACGCCCGTCACCATCAGCGTGGCTGGAACGATTTCAGTCTTGCCGTCGGCCGCGGCCAGCGTGCCACTCTCGCGAATGTATTCGGCAGTGCCGACGTAAGTGGCCTCGAAACCCAGCACCTCGTCGGTCGCCGGGTCCTTCATCGGGCGGGCTTCGCGGAAGATGCGGTAGTTGCGCTGCGGGCCGAGATCGCCGCGCGCATAGGCCCGGTCGCCGCGCGCCAGCAACACGCTGCCCTCGGGCGTGGCCACGATCCGCGGCGCCAGTTGCAGCTCGTCGGTCTCGAAGATGACCGCCTCGTTCATGAACGGCTCGATCAGGTTCAGCGCGATCGAGGCCACAGCTCCGTTGAGCGCGCTGGAACGAACCTTGGGCGACAGCCGGACCGTGTTGTCGGCACCGCCCACCGTGCCCTTGCCCATCCGCAAACGGGCCCGGCCATCGGACTTCTCGAGCGACAGCACCTGCCCGGGGTAGATCAGGTGCGGGTTGCGAACCTGCTCAAGGTTCATGCCCCACAGCTCGGGCCAGCGCCACGGGTTCTTGAGGAACAGCTTGGAGATGTCCCACAGCGTGTCGCCGGACTTGACGGTATACGCGTCGGGCGCATTCGGCGCCAGTTCCGACAAGGGCACGCCAGCCTGCGCCACCTTTTGCGCGGTGCTCTTCTGTTCCTCGGTGATCGGGTAGGTCGCGGCGTGCGCGGCGACACCGTGCAGGCCGAGCGCAGCACCCAGCGCAGCCCCGAGAAGGGCTCGGCGAACGGGGAACACAGCAAAATGGTGACGGCGGGTCATGTCCTTGATTCTCCGGGCGCCAAAGCGGGGCCGGTCGGCCCAACAGGGTTACCGGCGCAGACGCACGCCAGCCAGCCTTCTTCGGCGAAAATGCTCATTCGCTTTAGTAGATTTTGCCCCTAAACCGTTGATATCGTAACGAAACTCGCCCGCCTTCCAGCGTCGCCCCCATGGCCAAGCTCAGCATCCTCCGCTATCCCGACCCACGCCTGCACAAGATCGCGCGGCCGGTCGCCGACGTTGACGCCCGCATCCGCCAGCTTGTCGACGACATGCGCGAAACCATGCTGGACGCCGACGGCGTGGGCCTGGCCGCAACCCAGGTCGACGTGCACGAGCGGGTGATCGTGATCGACACCTCCGACGCGCGCGACACGCCGCATGTGCTGATCAACCCCGAGCTCGTCGCCCGCAGCGAGGAGATGGTGTTCGGCGACGAAGGCTGCCTCTCGGTGCCCGAGACCTTCGACAAGGTGCAACGCCACGCCCGGGTCACCGTGCGGGCGCAGGACCGCAGCGGCACATGGCGCGAGCTCGAGGCCGAGGGCCTGCTCGCGGTGTGCGTGCAACACGAGATGGACCACCTGCTGGGCAAGGTGTTCGTCGAGTACCTGAGCCCGCTCAAGCGCAACCGGATCAAGGCGAAATTTCTGAAGCAGGCGCGCGAGCTGGAGCGCGAGCGTTGAGCCGGCCCGCGCTCGCGCCCGGCAAAGCCCGGTGAGAGTCGCCTTCGCCGGCACGCCGGCTTTCGCGGGCGCGGCCTTGGCCGCCCTGCACGGTGCCGGGTTCGAGATCGCGCTGGTGCTGACCCAGCCCGACCGGCCGGCCGGCCGGGGCATGAAACTGCTGCCCTCGCCGGTCAAGGCGTTTGCGCTGGCGCACGGCCTGGCGCTCGCGCAGCCGCGCAGCCTTCGCCTCGACGGCAAGTTTCCCGACGACGCCGGCGCCGCCCAGGAAGCCCTGCTTGCCGCCGAGGTTGACGTGATGGTGGTGGCCGCCTACGGCCTGATCCTGCCGCAGTGGGTGCTGGCCTTGCCGCGGCTGGGCTGCCTCAACATCCACGGCTCGCTGTTGCCGCGCTGGCGCGGTGCGGCGCCGATCCAGCGCGCGATCGAGGCCGGCGACGCCCGAACCGGCATCACGATCATGCAGATGGACGCCGGGCTGGACACCGGTGCCATGCTGCTCGTTGAACCGACCGCGATCGCGCCCGACGACACCAGCGCGACGTTGCACGACCGGCTGGCGGTGCTGGGCGCCCGGCTGATCGTCGAAGCGCTGGAGCTGGCCGCGTGCGGCGGCCTCGCGCCTACGCCACAGCCGGCCGAGGGCGCGAGCTACGCCCACAAGATCGACAAGGCCGAAGCGGCGATCGACTGGGCGCTGCCCGCCGCCACCCTCGAACGCAGGTTGCGCGCGTTCGACCCGTTTCCAGGCGCCAGCAGCGCGCTCGGCGGCGAAACCCTGAAGCTCTGGTGCGGCACCCCGGTGGCCGGCCACGGCGAACCGGGCGAGGTGCTGGCGGCCAGCGCCGCCGGCATCGTCGTTGCCTGCGGCACCGATGCGCTGCGGATCACCGAACTGCAACGGCCGGGCGGCCGCCGCGCCTCGGCGGCGCAGTTCCTGGCGGGCCTTCCGGTCGAACCGGGAGCCTCCTTTCACCGCCGCGATTGAACTCGCGCCTTGCGGCATCATCTATGCGGTTGCGCCGTTCGGCGCGCCACCCAGAAGGAAAGGCAGTCATGTTCAACCTGTTGAAAACAGCCGTGCTGATGGCGGCCATCACCGCCCTGTTCATGGCCATCGGCTCGACGCTGGGCGGGCAGAGCGGGATGATGATCGCGCTCGCGGTGGCGATCGGCATGAACTTCTTCAGCTACTGGTTTTCCGACACCATGGTGCTGAAGATGTACAAGGCGCGCGAGGTCGACGCCAGCTCGGCGCCGCAGTTCTACGGCATGGTGCGCGAGCTGGCCGAACGGGCCCGGCTGCCGATGCCGCGCGTCTACCTGATTGACGAAGACGCGCCGAATGCGTTTGCCACCGGCCGCAACCCCGAGCACGCGGCGGTGGCAGCGACCACCGGCATCCTGCGCGTGCTGTCGGAGCGCGAGCTGCGCGGCGTGATGGCGCACGAGCTGGCGCACGTGAAGCACCGCGACATCCTGATCTCCACCGTCAGCGCGACGATGGCAGGCGCGATCTCGATGCTCGCCAACTTCGCGATGTTCTTCGGCGGGCGCAGCAGCGATGGCAGCCGCTCGAACCACATCGTCGGCATCCTCGTCATGATCCTGGCGCCGATGGCGGCCGGCCTGATCCAGATGGCCATCAGCCGCTCGCGCGAGTTCGAGGCCGACCGCGGCGGCGCCGAGATTTCAGGCGACCCGCGCTCGCTGGCGAGTGCGCTCGACAAGATCCACCGCTACGCGCAAGGCACCACCCTCGAAGCCGCCGAGCGCCACCCCGAGACGGCGCAGATGATGATCATGAACCCGCTGTCGGGCGGCGGGCTGCGCGGGCTGTTCTCAACCCACCCTTCGACCGAAGAGCGCATCGAGCGCCTGCTGGCGATGGCGCCAGGCGCCGCGGCCTGAGCGTCCCATCCAGGGCCCGCCGCGGCGGGCGGCGGACCGCTGCGATGGCCTCAAGTCGCGGCCGTGCCGGGCCGATAACAACGCAGCGCCTTTGCCCGCCTTTGTCCGCCGCTGCCCGCTTTCACCCGCCGCCTGCCCCGTGACCCCCACCTCCCGCCTTGCCCCTGCCCTCTTGTCGCTTGCCGTGTTCGCGCTGCTTGCCGGTTGCGAGCTGCTGGGCATCGACTCGCCGGAAAAGCTGGCGGCGCTGAAGGAAGGCGAGGGCAAGGCCGTCGGCAGCGCCTGCCGCCACGCCAACCGCGCGATCGAGGACTGCTACGGCCTGAATCCGAAGGCCCAGAAAGCCGCGGTGATCGCGGGCTGGCGCGAGATGGACGAGTACATGCGCGAGAACAAGCTCGAAGCCGTCGCGCCGACGCTGCCCCGCGCGGGCAGCAAGGGCGAACCGCCGCCGGCCCTGGTCGGCGGCAAAGCGGCGCACGACTCCTGACATCACCACCCCAGGCTCACTGCGTTCGCGGCCCCCGAGGGGTGCGCAGCCGGCTTGGGGCTGCCCGGCGCTCGACTGAGCGAAGGCGGGCGCCGCGCGTCGCCCGGGCCAGCGCGCGGCTTCGTGTCCGCTTCGTGTCCAATACGGGCTTCCGCCACCGCCCCGCGGGCTTCGCGCCCGACGCCCATGAACATCGTTCGCTTCTCCGACCTTGTGGCCCAAGGCCGGGTCACCGGCCGCCGTGTCTTCATCCGCGCCGACCTGAACGTACCGCAGGACGACGTCGGCCAGATCACCGAAGACACGCGCATCCGCGCCAGCGTGCCGTGCATCGAGATGGCGCTGAAGGCCGGCGCTGCGGTGATGGTGAGTTCCCACCTCGGGCGCCCGACCGAAGGCGCGTTCAAGCCCGCCGATTCGCTCGCCCCGGTGGCGCAGCGGCTGGCCGAATTGATGGGCCGGCCAGTGCCGCTGGTGGCCGATTGGATCGATGGCGTTGAGGTCGCGCCCGGCCAGTTGGTGATGCTGGAGAACTGCCGCTTGAACAAGGGCGAGAAGAAGAACGACGAACAGCTCGCGCGCAAGATGGCCGCGCTGTGCGACATCTTCGTCCATGACGCGTTCGGCACGGCCCACCGCGCGGAAGCCTCGACCTACGGCATCGCGCA
>JANOVJ010000047.1:0-1685 GCA_031417295.1 bacterium
CTTCGCCCGCCGACCCCAGGGCTCCGCTCCTCGCCGCCCCACAGATCGCCCCCAGCGAGCACCGCCCGCCGCGCTCTACGGTGGGTCTTTCTGGTAGAAAAACATTCGCCGCTTTGCAAAGGCGCGTCCGGACAGGCCACGCAGCGCCTCGATGGCGCCGAGAAGCGGAGGGCTTGTGGCCCCGCGCGCAGCGCGGATCGTTGACTGACTCGTCGCGGATGTTTGAGCGTAGAGAGCGCAGCGAACGCAGCGAGTTCGGCGACGGGCCACAAGACCGAGCATCGGAGGGAAGTCGGCGCGCAGCGCTGACCGCCAGCGATGAAGCGGAGTGGCCTGTCCGGGCGTGCCTTTACCGCTCCGGCCTACGCATAAAGAGCGCGAATCGCCGTCCATCACCTCGTCAAGAACGGTCCACGTCCCGACGACACGCCGAACAACGCAAGATCGGCGCGATGGAACAACCCACATGAACCTGCTCAACGTCACCGACCTGCACGCCGGCTACGGCAAGGCCGAAGTCCTGCACGGCATCAACCTGCGCGCCGACAAGGGGCAAGTGATCACCGTCATCGGCCCCAACGGCGCCGGCAAATCCACCCTGCTCAACGCGCTGATGGGTGTGCTGCCGTCGCGCGGCGGCATCGCCTATCAGGGCCATTCGGTCAGCGCGTTGCAGCTCGAAGACCGGGTGATGCAGGGCATGGCGCTTGTGCCCGAGACGCGAGCGCTGTTCGGCACGATGGCGGTCGAGGACAACCTGCTGCTCGGCGCCTACCGGCAGGTGCGCCTGGGCAACAAGGACACTGCCGGGGCGATGGACAAGGTGTTCACGCTGTTCCCGCGCCTGAAGGAGCGCCGGACCCAGCTCGCCGGCACGCTCTCGGGCGGCGAACGGCAGATGCTGGCGGTCGGCCGCGCGTTGATGTCGCAGCCCACGCTGCTGATGCTCGACGAACCCAGCCTCGGCCTCGCGCCGCTGGTGGTGAAGGAGATTTTCCGCACCATCGCCGCACTGCGTGCGACCGGCGTGACGATCCTGCTGGTGGAACAAAACGCGCGCGCCGCGCTGGAGGTGGCGGACTACGGCTATGTGCTTGAAATGGGCGAGATCGCCCTCGAGGGCCCAGCCCGCGAGTTGGCTCGCGACCCGCGGGTGATCGACACCTACCTCGGCGCCGCGCGCCAGAAGTCCGCGGCATGACCGCAGCAACCGCCAACCTGCCCGCGACCAGGGACGCCACCGAAACCGGGCTGCAAACCGGCCACCTGACGCACCTGGTGGGCTACGCGGCAACGCGGGCGTCGATCCAGCTCCGCAAAACCTTCGTCAAGCACCTCGGGCCGCTGCAGCTCAAGGTGGTCGATTTTTCGATTCTCGTGCTGGTGGCGGCCAACCCCAGCCTGAACCAGAAGCAGCTTGGCGCGGCGCTCGACCTGTCGGCGCCGAACCTGGCGGTGCTGCTCGACCGGCTGGCCGAGCGCGGCCTGGTGGAACGCATTCGCAGCACGGTGGACCGCCGCGCGCAGCAGCTTCACCTCACGCCCGCCGGGCGCGCGCTGACGGCGCAGGCCGAGGCGATCGCGGCGACGATGGAGAACGAATCGCTGCGAATGCTGTCTGACGCCGAACGCGCGCTGCTGATCGAATTGCTGCTGAAGGTGGCCCGCGGCCGGGCGCCGCGGCG
>JANOVJ010000048.1:0-1849 GCA_031417295.1 bacterium
CCAGCCCGGCCGGGCCGGCGCCGACGATGGCCACGTCGAACACCTCGTCGCGCTGCGCCGTGTCCACCATGCCGATGCAGCGCGCCAGCGTCTCGGCCGAGGGGTTCAGCAGCACTGAGCTGTCGGGGCAGACGACGAGCGCCTCGCCCGCCGCCGCGCCGGCCTGCTCCATCAGCGCCGCCGCGTCCACATCCGCACCCGCATCGACCACGTGGTGCGGCTCGCCGTTGCGGCGCAGGAAGTTCTGCAGCCGCAGCACGTCGGGCGACTGCGGCTGGCCGATCAGCACGGGCCCGCTGTGCCCGGCCTCGATCAGCCCGACGCGGCGCAGGATGAGCGCGCGCACCAGGCGCTCGCCCATGTCGGCCTCGGCGATGATGAGCGCGCGCAGTTGCCCGGGCAGCACGAGCAGCGCCTCCACGTCTTCCAGCGCCTGCCCGTCGACCAGCGACGGCTTGCCCGACAGCGTGCCGACCTCGGCCATGAAATGCCCGGGGCCCTGGTTCAGGATCGGCACCACATGGCCCAGCCCGTCGCGTTGGCTGAGCGCCACCACGCCCTTGAGCACGATGAACATACCCGGCCCCGGCTGCCCCGCCCGGAACAGGTGGTCGCCGAGGCGGTGGGCCTGCACTGTGCCGAAGCGATGGATGCGCGCGATCTCGGCATCCGTCAGCAGCGGGAACATCTGGTGGCGGCGGGAGAGGAGTTCGCTGGGGGCGGTGTCGGGCATGGGGGCTCTTGTGGAGGCTGGGGCTGAGGGCTTGGCAGCAAGCATCGCCGCCCATACTTCTTTGCGCGATGTACAGCCCGTTTAGCCGCCAAGCATCGGCTGTTCAGGTTCCGACCGCAGGCTGATGTGGTCGGCATGCCACTGCGTCAGTTGCAGCGAATCGGCGTACGTGAGCGCTTGGTCTGAAATCACTTCGACACCCTGCAACTCAATCCACTGCCAGACCTTCGTCCCGGCGCGGTCAACGGTACACCTCGACTTGAAGATTTCTTCGATGCGCTTCGCCGCAGTACTCGCCGCAGACTCTGCTTCCGTTGGATCAACATTTGTTGCATAGAGCAACGTGATAAAGACCTCGAAGGGCTCGTCAGGGCCGTTTCTCCTCAGGTCCTCATGCCCATCGATGTCAAAGAAGACAGCTGGCACGTGATTTCCGCTGTCCTTGAAAACCCTTGCCAAACGTTCTGCCACGCCGGTCTCATCCTTAAACCTGCGGTCGAACTCGTCCGGAAACGCTGCTCTTCGATAGCGCGCGGCCAGCCAGCGCTGCAGCACGTTTCTCTCCCGATCTGTCAACCTGTGCGCTGGACTAGGCCCGTAATCTGCAAGGCCGGGTCGCCCCTCAACAGATTCCTTCGGGATGTTGTACCGCGCGGTCGCCTCGATTTCTACGGTCCGAGTGGTGGGGCCGCCGCTGCATTCGACATGAAGTCGACGAAGATTCTTGTTGTGGGTGTAGTTGCCGTTTGGTAGGCCATCAAGGAAACGACCGACGATGATCTCGGCTACCGGCTCCATCTCAGAGCTCTGCGCGAGATCGCAGTCGTGTGAAATCACAACGGCAGCGACCTCCTCAGGCGAGTCATTCCCGTTCAGCCTGAACGCCGCAATACTCTCGAGTGAGAGTAGGTGTCCTTGTCGCCATGGCGTATTTCGGTCCCATCTGGCCATGCTGTCCGCCAAGTCACGTCATCCACGTTCATCAAAGTGCGGCGCACCAATGTCGCCAGCATCCACCGCCTTGCGGGTCCTGTTTGCAAGGCGCGTGGCAACAGACTGCCTCTGCGCCTGCTCGCGCTTCACCATTTCAACAAGAGACGCCGCCGCCGCGTCTGC
>JANOVJ010000049.1:0-5437 GCA_031417295.1 bacterium
CCCACATCGGCCAGTGGGCCGGTCACGGGCACGATACGGGCGATCTTGATGGTGCAGGCCTGGGCCTGTGCGGCGCCGCTGGCGAGGGTGGCCAGGGCGAGCAATGCAAGGGAGGTTTTCAGTTTCATGGGTACTCCTGTCTGCTGATGAATGAGAGTGTCTACAGCGTGAACTCGACCACCGCCGCACCGCTGCCGTACGTCGGCCCATACCCATGCACGCGCGCGCCGCCGAAGCGGCCCCTGAGTGCACCGAGGATCCAGTGGAAATGCTTGAAGCCCATGTCGGCGCGGGCCTGGGCGCAGAAGTCGGGCAGCACGCTGCGCAGTTGGGCCACGTCGCCCGACTCGATGAGTTGCAGCACGCGCTGGTTCCACTTGTCGTCGTCGGGCGTCACGATGCGGTCACTGCGGACGTCGATTTCGGTCCGGAACAGCGAGCCCGACAGGCCGCCGACGCCGACGACTGCGACGCGCTTGCCTTGTTCGTCGGCACACGCCGCCGCCAGCGCACCGAGCTTCTCGGTCGTCGCGCCATCGTGGTACAGGTTGTTCGAGGCGACGACGAGCGGCCGTTCGGCGCCGCCGATGTCGAGCAGGTCGCAGGCGACGATGGTGCCGGTGTCGAGCGGGAAGGCGTCGTAGTTGACGCCACGCGAATGCACGCCGAGCCGGGCCGAGCCGGCGATGCAGGCGTGCGCGAGTTCGGCATCGGCATGCACGTCGTAGGGCAGGTCGCCGTGCTCGTACCAGTTCTCATCGACATGGATGCCATGGCTTCGGCGGCGGGTGAGCCATTGCTGGTCGAGCACGGCAAGCCATTGCGTCGAGTAGACAAGCACCGCGTCGGGCCGCGAGGCGACGAGTGCGCGCCCCGCTCGCTGCCACGCCGCCGCCAGCCGGCCCCAGGGCAGGACCTCGGGCTTGAGCTTGGGCAGCGGGCTGCCGGGTACGAGGAAGGCGCTGACGACGGGCATCGGTACTTCTTCAGTCAACCAGACTCGAACGCCGCTCTTCAACCGGCTCCAAACGCGACAGCCCTTCGCGCTCCAGGTTCCAGCCCATCACGGCGTTGCCGGTGCCGATGACCGTACCGTAGCCATACAGCTCGGCCGCAATTTCCGGGTACGCCATCGCCGCGAACATCCACGTGAACGCGCCCGACTTCACCTCGGCAAACGCCTCTTCGATGAACTGCGGCAGCAGCTTGAAGACCTCGCGCGTGCGGCCCTTGCGCATCAGCTTGATCATGCGCATGTCCCATTGGTAGCCGGCCATCGTCTGTGGGTGTTCCTTGCTCATGTCTTCCGGAATCGCAGGCTCCTCGTGGAAGTGCCAGTGCGACAGGGTGTTCGAGGCCAGCAACACCGCCCGCTTGCCGCTCTTGCGGATGGCCTCGCGCGTGGCCTTGCCGAGCATATCCATCTCGGTCATGCCCTCCTTGGTGTTCAGGTAGTAGGGCGTGTTGTTGGCCGAGATGCCGACCACCGGAATGTCCCACTGCGGGCGGATCATGTGCAGCGTGGTGATCGTGCCGTAGTCGACCCGGAAGTTCGGGTTGCGCATCATCTTCGTCACCAGGCCGAGCTTGCGGCCTTCTTCACAGCAGGCTTCAGCCAGTTCGACATCCACGTCGAGCGAGAAGCGGTAGCGGAACAGGTTCGGGAAGATCGGATCGACCGACTTGCCGCTCAACTGGCGCACACCCAGGAAGTGATGCCCGACCGAAGTGATCCAGTGCGGCGAATGCACCAGCAGCACGTCGGGCTTCAGCGCATCGAGGTCGGCGCGAGCGCGCTCATAAGCCCAGCGCAGCGGCTCCCAGCCGCCTTGCGAGCGCGGCTCGTTCTGCTCCGGGTTCTCGCCGTAGACGAGGTGCGGTGGGTGCGGGGCCAGGAAGCCGGCAACGATTTCGCCTTGGGCCATTGCGATCTCCCTTGTATTTCGAATCAGGCGACAACGAGCTGGAATTCCATCTCGACCTGCGCGCCCAGCGGCAGCGCGGCCACGCCGACGGACGTGCGCGCCGGAGGCGCCACCTCGGCGAAGCATTCATCCCAGGCGCGGTTGACTTCGCCGAACTGCGCGAAGTCGGCGCAGTACAGCCGCGCCGTCACGATGTGCTCCAGTGCCCAGCCCTGCTCCGCCAGCAGCGCCTGCAAGTTGGCCAGCACCTGGCGCGACTCGCCGTAGGCCCCGCCTTGGGCCAGCTTGCCGGTCGAAGCGTCAAGCCCGACCATGCCCGAAAGGAACGCGAACCCGCCCGCCACCACCACCGGGCTGTAGCGAAAGCGCGGCGCCGGCAGCACGGCCGAGCGTGGCAGCGCGCGCAGAGGGGTGGCAGGTGTCATGATCGTTTCAACGGTAGGGATTGGCTGCGCGCTGCGCAGCGAGATCGGCCCTTGAATACCCGTGTACGTGTCAATTGCCGCAAGGCAGTTAGCACGTATACGTCTAACTTTAGCCGAAGTCTAGGAACAGCGCCGGGCGAAGTCAAGCGCTTTCCAGCTTCCATTCAGTGCGCGTTTTCCCCCTCCAGTATGGCGGCCAGGGCGGCTTGACGGCGCGGGCTCGACGCTCTATAAACCCAGTAGACGTGCATTCGCCAGGAGCATTTTAATATGTATACGTACGGTATTTGCAGGGCACCATGACCTCCGCTCTGCCAGCCAAGGCGGAACTGTTGAAGCGAACCGGCCCACGCAGCAGCGTGCGCTCGCGCGCCGTGCCGGTCGATGCGCGCACGCTGGTTTCCGCGCGAGTGCGCGACATCCTCGAGCAGTTCAAGCTCGAAGACGTGGGCTCGCACCTGCTGCGGCGGGCCCACTTCATGGCCGAGGAGCTGTTCTCGCAAGAGTTCGGTGGCGAATCGATCACGCCGCGGCAGAAGGCAGCCCTGGTCACCGTGTACCAGCAACCTGGCCTGAACCAGAACGCGCTTGCCGACCGGCTGTTCATGGACCGCAACACCGTGGCCGAGATGGTCAAGCGCCTGGTGGCCAACGGCCTGCTGCGCCGCGTGCCGGCACCCGAAGACCAGCGGGCCTACGAGCTGTTCCTCGCGCCCGGCGGCGCCGCCCTGCTCGACCGCGTGATGCCGCGCGACACGCTCGTCGAACACCAGGTGCTGGCCCGCCTGCCCGAAGAGTATCGTGCCCTGTTCGTGAAGTGCCTGCGGCTGATCGTCGAGCCGCACGGCCCTGCTGCCTGACCTGAATTCCGAACTGCCCCTAACGAGTGGTGACCTGACCATGCAGATCAACTTCGGCACCGTGCTGCTTGCCATTGTCCTGGCCATCGTCTTCATCGCGGTGCTGTGGTGGGTGTTGTCCAAGCTCTACCAGCGCTCGACCAGCGAACTCTCGTTCGTGCGCACCGGCTTCATGGGCCTGCGCGTCAGCATCTCGGGCGGCGCGCTGGTGATCCCGGTGCTGCACGAGGTGACGCGGGTCAACATGAACACGCTGCGCATCGGCGTCGCGCACCGCAACGAGGGCGCGCTGATCACGCAAGACCGGCTGCGCATCGATGTCGATGCCGATTTCTACGTGCGCGTGAAGCCCGACGCCGCCTCGGTCACGGCCGCGGCACGCACGCTGGGCAGCCGCACCACCTCGCTCGACGGCATGCGCCAGTTGCTGTCGGCACGCTTCGACGACGCGCTGCGCACTGCGGCGGCGGAATCGACGATGGAGTCGCTGCACGAGCACCGCAGCGCGTTCGCCAAGCGCGTCCGCGAGCTGGCCTCGCAGGGTATCGAGACCAGCGGGCTGGAAATCGACAGCGTTTCCATCTCCGGGCTCGACCAGACTTCGCGCGAATTCTTCAACCCGAACAACGCCTTCGACGCCGCCGGCCTGACCAAGCTGACCGAGGAAATCGAAACCCGCCGCAAGCGGCGCAATGAGATCGAGCGCGAGACGCAGGTAGAGATCAAGCGCCAGAACCTGAACGCCGAACGGCAGATGCTCGACCTGCAGAAGGAAGAGGAATTCGCGCGGCTCTTGCAGGAGCGCGACATCGCGATCCGGCGGGCGCAGGAACAGGCGCAGGTCAGCATCGAGACGGTGGAAATGCGCCGCTCGTCGCAGGTGGCCGAGGTCACGGCGAACGAGACGGTCGAGAAGGCGCGCCTCGTCTCCGACCGCACCGTGCGCGAAGAAAAGCTGCGCGTCGAGCAGCAGGTGCGGCAGGTCGAGATCGGCAAGGCGCTGGCGGTCGAGATCGCTGAGACGCAGCGGCGGCGCACGCTGGAAGTCGAGCAACAGCAAAGTGAGATTGCCATCGCCGAGCATTCGCTGCTGCGCAACGCCGCACTGGTGCAGGCCGAGCAGTCGCGCGGCGAGGCGGTGAAGGCCGAGGAGGCCGTGATCACGCTGCGCGAGCTGGAACGCGCCGGCCGCGACAAGGCCTTGCAGTTGGTGGCCGCGCAGCGTGAGGTGGAAGTCAAGGGCCTCGCCATCGTGCAGCAGGCCCAGGCCGAGAAAGAGGCTGCCTCCTACCGCGGCGAGACGCTGCAGTTGACCGCGCAAGCCGAGGGCGTCGCCGCCCGGTTGCAGCAGCAGACGAGCGAACTCCGCAATGAGGTCGAGGCCCGCGGCCGTCGCGCGCTGAACGAGGCCGAGAACGCGCTCTCACCCGAGGCGATGCAGATGCGCATCAAGCTGGCGACGCTGGAACGCATCGAAGCGGTGGTTCGCGAAAGCGCGAAGCCGCTGGAGCGGATCAGCGACATCAAAATCGTCCACGTGGACGGCTTATCGGGTGCCGGCGGTGGGGCCAGCGGGGCGGACGGTGCCGCCACCGGCAGCGTGTCGGATCAGGTGATGTCGAGCGCGCTCAAGTACAAGCTGCAGGCGCCGCTGGTCGACGCGCTGCTCGAATCGGCCGGCATCGCGCCCGGCGACCAGAAGCGCAATCTGTTGGGCTGAGGCGACGCCAACCCGGCTTCAGTTCAGCGACTCGTCCTTGAAGAACTTGGTCCCACTCGCCGTGATCAGCGCGGCCAGCCCGCTGTCGGTGAGCTGGTAGACAAAGACGCCCGGCATCACCGAGGCCGCGCCGGAAAACATCGCGCCCTGGTTGTTGGCGGTGGCTGCGAGCTGCGTCGATGCACCGAACGCCCAGCCCTGGTTGACGAAGCCTTGCAGCGCGCTCTCGCTTTCGAAGACGAAGATCAGGCGCATCTTCTGCACGCCCAAGCCCAGGCCCGCCTGCACGCCCACCATCTGCATGAAGGTCTGGCGGTGGGTGCGGTTGTTGACCACCACGCCCTTGCCTTGCGAGCCGCCCGCAAAAAGCAGCTTGATGCCGAAGCTGCTGAACACCGCATAGCCGGCCGCATGCTCGATGGCAAAGCGGGCGGCGGGCTGCATTTCGTACAGCGTGGACAGGCCTTCCTGCGCCGCTTCGCGGATTTCGCTCCGGCTCTGGATCAC
>JANOVJ010000050.1:0-9800 GCA_031417295.1 bacterium
GCTGCCGCGCGCCGCCGAGCTGCTGCGGCTTATGCCGCACAAGGCGCCGCCAGACCTGTCCAAACTGTTGCTGTCGCCGATGCCCGGCCTGCTGGTCGATGTGGCGGTGCAGCCGGGGCAGAAGGTCTGCGCAGGCGAGAAGCTCGCGGTGATCGAGGCGATGAAGATGGAGAACATCCTCACCGCAGCGCAGGACGGTACCGTCGGTGAATTGCTGGCCGCGAAGGGCGAGAGCGTGGCGGTCGATCAACCGATCATGAGGTTTGCATGAGCAACGACAAACCTTTCCGGATTCTGGGCATCCAGCAGATCGCGATCGGCGGGCCCGACAAGGCGCGCCTGAAATCGCTGTGGGTCGATATGCTGGGCCTCACGGTCAAGAGCACCTTCGTCTCGGAACGCGAGAACGTGGACGAGGACATCTGCCAGCTGGGCAGCGGGCCGACCGCGGTGGAGGTCGACCTGATGCAGCCGCTCGATCCCGACAAGAAGCCGGCCGTTCACACGACGCCGCTCAACCACGTTGGCCTGTGGGTCGACGACCTGCCGAGGGCCGTCGAGTGGATGACCGCCCAAGGCGTCCGGTTCGCGCCCGGCGGCATCCGCAAGGGTGCGGCGGGGCACGACATCTGCTTCATTCACCCCAAGGGGAACGACGAGTTTCCGCTCGGCGGGGAGGGTGTGCTGATCGAGCTGGTGCAGGCGCCAACGGAGGTGATCGCAGGACTTCGATAGGGCGTGCGGGCGCGGCGCGAAGCGCCACGTTGGTGACAATTGGCAACCGCCCGCGCGCCGGTGCCAAGGCTGTCCGGAATCCGCGACAATCATGGGCTGGAGAAATGTCAGCCATGACCGCACGCACCCTCTATGACAAGCTGTGGGACGAGCATGTCGTTCACACCGAAGACGACGGCACGTCCGTGCTCTACATCGACCGCCACCTGGTGCATGAGGTCACCAGCCCGCAGGCCTTTGAAGGGCTGCGATTGGCCGGGCGCAAGCCCTGGCGGATCAGCTCGATCGTCGCCACGGCCGACCACAACACGCCGACCACCGACTGGGCGAGCGGGCTGGCCGGCATCCGCGACCCGATCTCGCGCCAGCAGATCGTGACGCTGGACACCAACATCCGCGCGGTCGGCGCGGCGGCCTACTTTCCGTTCCTCGACAAGCGCCAGGGCATCGTGCACGTGATCGGGCCGGAGCAGGGCGCCACGCTGCCGGGCATGACGGTCGTCTGCGGTGATTCGCACACCTCCACCCACGGCGCGTTCGGCGCGTTGGCGCACGGCATCGGCACCAGCGAGGTCGAGCATGTGCTGGCGACGCAGACGCTGCTGGCGAAGAAGGCGAAGAACCTGCGCATCCAGGTCGATGGCGTGCTGCCGCGCGGCTGCAGCGCGAAGGACATCGTGCTTGCCATCATCGGCCGCATCGGCACGGCCGGCGGCACCGGCAGCACGATCGAGTTCGCCGGCTCCGCGATCCGTGCGCTCAGCATGGAAGGGCGGATGACGGTCTGCAACATGGCCATCGAGGCCGGCGCCCGGGCCGGGCTGGTGGCGGTGGACGAGACCACGATCGCCTACGTCAAGGGCCGGCCGATGAGCCCGCAGGGCGTCGAGTGGGACCATGCGGTGGCCTACTGGCGCACGCTGCAGTCCGACCCCGGCGCGACGTGGGATGCGGTGGTCGAGATCGACGCATCGCAATTGCGGCCGCAGGTCACCTGGGGCACCTCACCCGAGATGGTGCTGTCGATCGACGACCGCGTGCCCGACCCCGACAAGGAGCGCGACGCCGTCAAGCGCGGCGCCATCGAGCGCGCGCTGGCCTACATGGGGCTGGAGCCGAACAAGCGCATCGCCGACATCCGGATCGACAAGGTGTTCATCGGGTCGTGCACCAACAGCCGGATCGAGGATCTGCGCGAGGCTGCGGCCGTCGTCCGCAAGACCGGCGGGCGCGTTGCCGCGAACGTGAAGCTGGCGCTGGTGGTGCCGGGCTCGGGCCTGGTGAAGGCGCAGGCCGAACGCGAAGGGCTGGACGCGGTGTTCAAGGGCGCAGGCTTCGAGTGGCGCGAGCCGGGCTGCTCGATGTGCCTGGCGATGAACGCCGACCGGCTGGAGCCGGGCGAGCGCTGCGCCTCCACCAGCAACCGCAATTTCGAAGGCCGCCAGGGCGCCGGTGGCCGCACCCACCTGGTCAGCCCGGCGATGGCCGCCGCGGCGGCCATGGAAGGTCATTTCGTCGACGTGCGTCGACTGTCCTAAGGAGATTTCAATGAACCGGATTTCGACGATGGCGCTCGCCCTCTTGCTGCTGGCAGGCTGCAACACGATTGGCGGCATGGGCCAGGACATAAAGGCCACCGGCCAGACGATCGAAGACGCAGCCAAGAAAAAGTAGATCGCCTTCAATGCAAGCCTTCCGCATTCACAAGGGCCTGGTCGCGCCGATGGACCGCGACAACGTCGACACCGACGCCATCATCCCGAAACAGTTCCTGAAGTCGATCCAGCGCAGCGGCTTCGGCCCGAACCTGTTCGACGCCTGGCGCTACCTCGACCCGGGCGAGCCGGGGCAAGACCCGGCGTCGCGGCGGCCGAACCCCGACTTCGTGCTGAACCAGCCGCGCTACAAGGGCGCGTCGGTCCTGCTGGCGCGCAGCAACTTCGGCTGCGGCTCGTCGCGCGAGCACGCCCCGTGGGCGCTCGACCAGTACGGGTTTCGGGCGCTGATCGCGCCGAGCTACGCCGACATCTTCTTCAACAACTGCTTCAAGAATGGCGTGCTGCCGATCGTGCTGCCCGAGGCTGAAGTGGCGCGCCTGTTCGACGAGGTGGCGGCGTTCGCCGGCTATTCGCTGACGATCGACCTGGAGCGCCAGGTCATCGTCAAACCCGACGACGTAGAGATCGCGTTCGATGTCGAGCCGTTCCGCAAGTTCTGCCTGCTCGGCGGCTTCGACGACATCGGGCTCACGCTGCGCCACGCCGACAAGATCCGCGCCTTCGAGGCCGAACGCCTGCTGCGCATGCCCTGGCTCGGCGCGACGCTGTAGACGATGGCTGCGGCAACCGTTGCGCCTGGCGCGCTTTACCTGTTTCTGTACCGGCGGCGGTGGTTTACCTTTCTGCTGCTGGGCGCGAGTTTCGTGCTGTTCGGGCTGGCCTCGGCGACCTTGGTGCGTTCGGTCATGTCGAGTTGGGAGTTCCTCGCCACCTACGGGCTCGACGCCGTTCGCGACGGCGGGCTGTGGCAGCTTGGCGAGTTGATCTTTTCAGGCTATCTCGCAGTCGCGTTCTACGTCGTGTTCAAGCTGTGCGAAAAGGTGCTCGTCGAGCGCCTGTCCAATGCAAAGGAAGACTGAGTCGTGAGCCGCATGAAGATTGCCATCCTGCCCGGTGACGGCATCGGCACCGAGATCGTCGCCGAGGCGCTGAAGGTGCTCCACGCTCTGGACCTGAGGTTCGAGCTGGAGCAGGCCACAGTCGGCGGTACCGCCTACGAGGCGCACGGCCACCCGCTGCCAGAAGCGACGTTGAAGCTTGCCCAGCAGGCCGACGCGGTGCTGTTCGGCGCCGTGGGCGACTGGAAGTACGACACGCTGGCCCGCGCGCTGCGGCCCGAGCAGGCGATCCTCGGGCTGCGCAAGAACCTGCAGCTCTTCGCCAACTTCCGCCCCGCCATCTGCTACGAAGAGCTCACCCACGCGTCGAGCCTGAAGCCCGAACTCGTGGCCGGGCTCGACATCCTGATCATCCGCGAGCTGACCGGTGACATCTACTTCGGCCAGCCGCGCGGCTGCCGCGTTGCGCCCGACGGCGCGTTTGCCGGCGCCGAGGAAGCCTTCGACACGATGCGCTACGCGCGGCCCGAGATCGAACGCATCGCCCATGTCGCGTTCCAGGCGGCGCGCAAACGCAGCAAACGGGTCACCAGCGTCGACAAGGCCAACGTGCTCGAGACCTTCCAGTTCTGGAAGGACGTGGTGACCGAGGTCCACGCGCACTACCCCGACGTGGCGCTCGACCACATGTACGTCGACAACGCAGCGATGCAACTCGTCAAGGCACCCAAGGCCTTCGACGTGATCGTGACCGGCAACATGTTCGGCGACATCTTGAGCGACGAGGCGGCGATGCTGACCGGCTCGATCGGCATGCTGCCCTCGGCGTCGCTGAACGCCGAAGGCAAGGGCCTCTACGAGCCCAGCCACGGCAGCGCGCCCGACATTGCGGGCAAGGGGGTGGCCAACCCGCTGGCGACGATCCTGAGCGCGGCGATGATGCTGCGCTTCAGCCTCGACCAGGCGGCGGCCGCCGACCGCATCGATGCTGCGGTGAAGGGTGTGCTCGCGCAAGGCCTGCGCACCGCCGACATCTACAGCGCCGGCACCACGCGGGTGGGCACCCAGGAGATGGGCGACGCTGTCGTTGCCCAGCTCAAAGCCCAGGGCTGAAGCGAACGGCAAGGCCTCGCGCAAACGCGGGGAGCGAATCTGAAACCCGGACAGGAAAGACAGGCAATGGCTTCGACTCTGGTAGGTTTGGTGGGCTGGCGCGGCATGGTCGGCTCGGTGCTGATGGACCGCATGCAGGCCGAGGGCGACTTCGCGCTGATCGAGCCGCTGTTCTTCAGCACCAGCAACGCGGGCGGTGCAGCCCCGGCGCAAGCGAAGAACGAGACCGCGCTGCAGAGCGCCTACGACATCGCGGCACTCAAGCGCTGCGAGATCGTCATCACCGCGCAGGGCGGCGAGTACACCAAGAAGGTCTACCCCGAGCTGCGCGCCGCCGGCTGGAAAGGCTTCTGGATCGACGCCGCGAAGACGCTGCGGATGAACGACGACGCGGTGATCATCCTAGACCCGATCAACCTGCCAGTGATCAACGCCGCGCTCGCCAAGGGCGTGCGCGACTTCGCCGGCGGCAACTGCACCGTTAGCTGCATGCTGATGGGCGTGGGCGCGCTGTTCAAGGCCGACCTCGTCGAGTGGATGAGCTGCACCACCTACCAGGCGGCGTCGGGTGGCGGCGCGCAGCACATGCGCGAGCTGCTGACGCAGTACGGCACGCTCAACGCCGAGGTGCGCTCGCTGCTCGACGACCCGGCCTCGGCGATCCTCGAGATCGACCGCAAGCTCAGCGCCAGGCAGCGCGCCCTCGGCGACGATGAAACGGCGAACTTCGGCGTGCCGCTCGGCGGCAGCCTGATCCCGTGGATCGACGCCGACCGCGGCGACGGCACCAGCCTCGAAGAGTGGAAGGGTGGCGCCGAGACCAACAAGATCCTCGGCCGCGGCCCGGGCTTCGGCAGCCAAGCGACACCCATCGATTCGCTGTGTGTGCGCGTCGGCGCCATGCGCTGCCACAGCCAGGCGCTGACGATCAAGCTCAAGCGCGACGTGCCGCTGGCCGATATCGAGCAGATGATCGCCAATGACAACGCCTGGGTGAAGCTCGTTCCCAACAACCGCGAGGCCTCGATGCGCCAGCTCACGCCGGTGGCCGTGACCGGCACGATGGACATTCCGGTCGGCCGCCTGCGCAAGATGGCGCTCGGGCCGAACTACCTGGGCGCGTTCACCATTGGCGACCAGTTGCTGTGGGGCGCGGCCGAGCCGTTGCGCCGGATGCTGCGCATCCTGCTCGAACGTTGAGCCCGGCCCATGCGCATGGCGTTGTCAGGCCACCACAGCGCCACCGGCCGGCGGCGGCCTACCGGGCGCAGGGCCGACATCAGCCAATGCTTGAGCTTGTCAGCGTATCTGCTTGATGCTATTGTGATTTCCGCCGATTTGGAGATGCCTTGAAAAGTTCGTCGCTGGTGCCCGGGCGTTTCGCCCTCTCGGGGGTTGCCGCCGCGGCCCTGTGTCTGCTGATGCCAAGTGCCTGGGCGCTCGGGCTGGGCCGCCTGGTCGTTCAGTCCTCGCTCGGCGAGGGCCTGCGAGCCGAGATCGACATCAGCAGCCTGACGCCCGAGGAGGCCTCGAATCTCAAGGTCCGCATTGCGGCGCCGGAGTCATACCGCACGGCTGGCGTCGACTACAACGCGGTGTTGCCCTCGACCCAGGTGAGCCTGCAGCGGCACACCGACGGCCGGCCGTATCTTCGGCTGTCCAGCGATCGTGCCGTCCAGGAGCCGTTCGTCGACGTGATCCTGGAGCTGACCTGGAACACCGGCCGCCTCGTCCGTGAGTACACCTTGCTATTTGATCCGCCGGTGGTGCGCGCCCAGGCGCCCGCGCCCGCCACGCCGCCGGTGATGGCGGCGGCGCCCCGAGCGCCGGCTGTGGCGGCGCAAGCTCAAGCGGCGTCGCCCGCCGCGGCCCGTGCCGCGGAGGCCAGGCCAGCGCCAACCCGCGCCGCGCCGCCGCCCGCATTGGCTCCTGCACCCGCTGGCGTTGCGCCAGCGCCTGCCGAGCCGCGCAAGGCACCTGCCGCCGTCGCGGCAGCCGCGTCGGACGCCTACCGCGTCAAGTCGGGCGACACCCTCTCCGGCATTGCCGGCCGAACCCAGCCCCAGGGCGTCTCGCTCGATCAGATGCTGGTGGCGCTGTACCGCGCCAATCCGCAGGCGTTCGTCGAGAGCAACATGAACCGCCTGAAGAGCGGCGTGGTGCTCGCGGTCCCCGACGCGGAGGCCGCCAAGGCGGCGCCGACCACCGAGGCGCGCCAGTTCATCCAGGCCCAGAGTGCCGATTTCGCTGCCTATCGCCAACGTCTGGCCGGCGGCGTTGCGCCCGTCGCCGTCGAGGGCTCGGCGCGTCAGGCCAGTGGCAAGGTGGAGGCGGCGGTGGAAGACCGCAAGCAGGCGTCGGCACCGGCACCTGACAAGTTGACGCTGAGCAAGGCCGGTGCGAGCGCCAAGGCCTCGGCGCCAGAGGCACAGTTGTCGAAGGAGCGTGAGGCGAAGGACGCCGCGGCCCGGGCGGCCGAGCTGCGCAAGAACGTCGACGACTTGCAGAAACTCACCGCGGGCGCCAAGCCGGCCGCTGCGGCGGCCAGTGCCGCAACGTCTGCCAGAGCGGCGGTCGGCGTGGCCTCCGCGGCTGGGCCGGCGGTGGCGGCAGCGGTGGTGGCTGCAGCGCCACCGGCCTCGGTGGCGACTTCGGTTGCGGCCCCTGCGGCCTCTACCCCGCCGGCTCGTGTTGCGGCCTCGGCGGCAGCAGCGGCAACAGCGGCTCCGGTCGTCAACGCGGCGGCCGAGACCGCGAGCGCCGCTGTGCCCGCGCCGAAAGTCGCAGCGGCCGCTTCGCGGCCCGCCGCGCCGCCAACAGCGCCGGTCGCCGAAGCCCCCGGCGTGATGGATTCCTTGCTCGACGATCCGCGGGCGTTGGCCGGCGGTGGCTTGATCGTGGCCCTGCTGGCGGGCTTCGGCGTTTACCGCTATGTCAAGCGGTCGCGCCGCGACAGTGGTGAAACCTCGTTCCTCGAAAGCCGGCTCCAACCCGACTCGTTCTTCGGCGTCAGCGGCGGCCAGCACATCGACACCCGCGAAACGGCCGCCGGCCCGGCGTCGTCGATGGGCTATTCGCTGAGCCAGCTCGACGCGATCGGCGACGTCGACCCGGTGGCCGAGGCCGACGTGTACCTGGCCTACGGCCGCGACCTTCAGGCCGAAGAGATCCTGAAGGAAGCGATGCGCAGCACGCCAGAACGCTTGGCCATCCGCACCAAGCTGCTTGAGGTCTACGCCAAGCGGCGCGATGCCAAGGGCTTCGAGTTGCTGGCGTTGCAGCTGTTCAGCCTGACCCGCGGCGAAGGCGAAGACTGGGCCAAGGCGCAAGAACTCGGCGAGCAGATCGATCCCGAGAACCCCTTGTACCGGCCGGGCGGGCAACCCGAGCTGGAAGCGGGCCTGGACGACCGGCCCGCCGAGCCGCTGGGCGCGAGCACGATGCCGCAATCGGTGCTGCCTTCGCCGTCGCAGTTCGGCGGGCTCGGCATGGCCACCGCGGTTCTCGCCCCGGCAGCCGGCGCCGAAGTAGACCTCGACCTCGATCTCGATCTGGACCTCGACTTCGGCCTGCCGCCCGACCTGGCGAGCACCGCACCGAAGTTGCCGGAGACCACGCAGCCGTTGGTGGCGCCGCTCGCGGCTGGGCGTGACGACACGCTCGAATTCGACCTGCCGCTCGAAGCCCCGACGGCGCAGTTCGAGGCGCACGCGCCGGCCCCGCCGTCGCGTGATCTGAGCCTCGACTTTGACCTCGCCGGCATCTCGCTCGATCTCGACGCACCCGCGGCCTCGGCGGCTGTGCCCTTGGGCGACGTCGGCAGTGGCGACGGGCTCGACCTGCCTGAGGTGAGCGAAGACGGCGTCGACCCGTTCGAGCGCAAGCTCGAGCTGGCAGAGGAGTTCCGCCAGATCGGTGACATGGACGGCGCGCGCGACCTGCTCGAAGAAGTGATCGCCCAAACCGGCGGCGCGATCCAGGCCAAGGCGCGCAACATGCTCGACAACCTGAGTTGACCCGGGCGAGGCGCCGAGTGTGAGGCTGGCGCTCGGGGTTGGCTATCGCGGCCAGGCCTATCAGGGCTGGCAAAGCCAGGCCGGTGGCCGCACCGTGCAAGACCGGCTTGAATATGCGCTGGCGCAGTTTGCCGACCGGCCGCTGCGAACCGTGTGCGCCGGCCGCACCGATGCGGGCGTGCATGCCATCAACCAGGTCGTGCATTTCGACACCGAGGCCGTGCGCGAGCCGTTCTCGTGGGTCCGCGGCAGCAACCGCTTTCTGCCCGACGACATCGCGGTGCAATGGTGCCTCCCGGTGGCCGATGCCTTCCATGCGCGCAACCTGGCGCTGGGGCGGCGCTACCGCTACGTGGTGCTCGAATCGGCGGTGCGGCCGGCGCTCGAGTCCGGCCTGGCGGGCTGGACCGTGCGCCCGCTCGACGCCGAGGCGATGAACCTGGCCGCGGCGCGGCTGCTGGGCGAACACGACTTCACCTCGTTCCGCGCTGCCGAGTGCCAGGCCGCTTCGCCGGTCAAGACACTGCGCGGCATCGCCATCTCGCGCCGCGGCGCCTACTGGCGCTTCGAGTTCGACGCCAATGCCTTCCTGCACCACATGGTGCGCAACATCATGGGCTGCCTGATCGCGGTCGGCAACGGCAAGCAGGCGCCGGCGTGGATTTCGGAGGTACTCGAAGCCCGGAATCGCAAGGTGGCGGCGCCGACCTTTGCCGCTGCCGGCCTGTACTTCGTCGGGCCGTACTACGATGCGCAGTGGGCGATCCCGACCCACGTCCCGGCCAGCGACTGGCCCCCCTGACTGACCCATGCCTCACCAACGCACGCGCATCAAGATCTGCGGCCTGACCCGCGAAGCCGATGTGCAGGCGGCGGTGGAGGCGGGCGCTGACGCGGTCGGCTTCGTGCTGTACGACAAGAGCCCGCGCTTCGTCAGCGTCGAGCGTGCGGCCGAGTTGTCGCGTGGCTTGCCGCCGTTCGTGACGCCGGTGACGCTGTTCGTGAATGCCGAGCCAACCCTGATCGCGCGCGCCGTGCTCGCGATGCCGGGTTTGCTGTTGCAGTTCCATGGCGACGAGACGCCGGCCGAGTGCCGTCATTCGGCAAGGCCCTGGCTGCGCGCCGCACGCGTCGAGCCGGGCCTCGATTTGCTAGACTTCGCGCGCCAATATGGCGACGCCCAGGGCCTGCTGCTCGACGCTCATGTCGAGGGCTATGGCGGCGGCGGAAAGGTCTTCGATTGGTCTCTCATTCCACGCGACGTGCCGCTTCCCCTCGTTTTATCTGGTGGGTTGCATGCTGCAAATGTGATCGAAGGC
>JANOVJ010000051.1:0-11580 GCA_031417295.1 bacterium
TCGATACGAATCTCGCCCTGCGGCACCACGATCTCGCGCGCCTCGGGGGCATCGACGAGGTGGTGCGGCACGGCGATCGTCTCCATGCCTTCCTGCACCACGCCGATGTTCTCGAAGATGCCCGTCACCTCCCAGCTCACCCAGCCGGCCACGTTGGCGATCGCCCACGCCAGCGGCAGCGCCGTGGCCACCGTGCCGGCGCTCAGCTCGCCCTGGCCCCACAAGGTGATGCCGATCGCCGCGGTGCTCACGAGCAACAGCGCGTTCAGCGTCGACAGCGTGGCCATGAACTGCGTGATCAGCCGCATGTGCGCGGCGATGGCGCCGGTGTGCTCGTCGATCACCTCGCGCACGTAGGCGTCTTCATCGCGGGCGCGCGAGAACAGCTTGACGGTGAGGATGTTGGTGTAGCTGTCGACCACCCGGCCCATCACGTGCGAGCGCAGCTCCGAGCTGGTCTTGGCCAGGTCGCGCATGCGCGGCACGAAGTGACGCAGGAAGAAGGCATAGCTCGCAAACCACAGCACGGTCGGCACCGCCAGGCGCCAGTCGGCCGCGGCCATCAGCAGCAGTGCGCTGATGCCGTAGACGGCGATGTACCAGACGGCGCGGATGGTCGAGACCACGCATTCGCGCACCGCGTTGCCGGTCTGCATCACCCGGTTGGCAATGCGCCCGGCGAAGTCGTTCTGGAAGAACGGCCAGCTCTGGCGCACCACGTGCCAGTGGCTCTGCCAGCGGATCAGGCTGGTCACGCCGGGCACGACGGCGTTGTTGCGCACCAGGCTGTCGGCCAGCAGCGCGAGCGGCCGGCCCACCACCACCAGCACCGCCATCGCCAGCAACTGCGGCAGCGCCGCGTGCAGCGCGGCGGCGCGGTCGGTGGCCTCCATCAGCGAGACGAGGCGGCCGATGAAAACCGGGATCATGGTGTCGATCAGCGCCACCACCAGGCCGGTGGCGAACATGGCGATGAAGAGGCCGCGCGTCTGGCGCACGAAGTGCCAGAAGAAGGGCAGCAGGCCGGGCGGCGGGGCCGCGGCGTGGGCGGCAGTGGGCTGGATGCGCTGCTCGAAGAAGCGAAACAGGCGGACGATGCGGGGCATTCGCCATTGTCGCTGGCACGGCCGCCGCAGGAGCGGGCGGGGGCTCTGCGCGGCGGCGTCAGGCCGGCGCCGGCTGCACGTTCAACGCCACTCGACGAGCGACACCCCGATGCCGATACCGGCGTTGCGGAAGTTGTAGTTCTGCATCGAGTCGGCATAGCCGGCGAAGCCCTGCACATAGCCGTGCAGGTCGCCCCAGAGCGGGAACGCCCAGTCGGCCTGCACCGAGGTTCGGCTGGGCGTGCTCGATCCGAACTTCAGGTTGTTCTGCAGCCGGGCCGAGAACACATGGGCGCGCCAGGGGTACACCGCCTGCAGCTCGATCCGGCCGGCGTAGTCGCTGATGTCGGGGTTGTTGTCGGTGCTCGCGCTCTCCGAGATGCGCCACCAGGGCTTGATGAACAGGCTCAAGTCGCCCGAGGTCAGCCCGAAGGTGGCGTAGACGCGGTTCCACGAACGCGACAGCGGGTCGGACTGGCCGTTCGAGTTGTGCACGATGCCGAGGTTGAACATGCGCCACTGCAGCGCCTCGGGGCCGACCTTGAGCGGAAACGTCAGCCAGGCCTCGGGTTGGTAGTTCGTCTCGCGGAAGGGGCGCGAGTTGTCGGCGTCGTAGACCTGCCAGAAGCTTTGCTGGGTGTAGGCCGCCCACAGATCGACCTGGCTGTCGAAGATGTTCTCCAACGCCTTGGTCTTGAGGCTGAGCTGGAACTTGGCTTCCGTGTGCCGGTCGCCCGCGCCCGCGCCCGGCGCACAGTTCACCGGGTTGGGGGAACACGGGCTCTCGTTGACGTTCCGGCGCCAACTCGCCGGCAGCACATACACCGGCTGGTAGGGCTTGACCTTGAACAGCCCGTCCTTGGCGGCCGGTTCGAGCTGCCAACGCTCGACAAAGGTTTGCGGCTTGAAGTTGTCGGCTTCGAACCAGCCGGTCGGCGCCGGGGTCACCTTGGTCTGCGCAGTCGCGGCCGGCGCACCCGGTGCCTCGGCCAAGCCGGGCGCCGCCACGACAGGCGCCACCGCAGCAGGCGTCGCGGGCGGGGCCGCGCGCTCGGCGGCGCGGTCATAGCAGGCCAGGCGCTCGGCGTCGACGGCGATGCCCCGGCAGGCCTCGGAAGCGGCGGCGGCAGCCGGCAAGACCACCAGGGCGGCGAGTGTGGCAAGACGGGCGCGGTACTGCTTCATGTCGGGAGCCGGAAGTGAACGAAACTTTTGCGGTCAATGTGGCTACCGCCCCCTGACACCCGGCGATTGGAGCATGGCGGCGGCCATTGTCGCCGGCCCGGGGCGGGCGACAATGGCCCAAACCGACCCAGGGTGCCGCGACCGGGCCCGACCACGATGGACCAGCTCCGAGCCATGCGGGTGTTTGCCCGCGTCATCGACGAAGGCAGCTTTGCCAAGGCCGCGCGTGCGCTCGACCTGGCCCCGGCCGTGGTGACGAGGCTCATCGCCGAGCTCGAAGAGCACCTCGGCGCGCGGCTCATCAACCGCACCACACGGCGGCTCGCCCTCACCGACACCGGCGAGGCCTATCTGGAGCGGGCGCGGCAGATTCTGGTCGAGGTGGCCGAAGCCGAGGCGCTGGCCAGCACCTCCACCACCGACCCGCGCGGCCACCTGCGCGTGCTGCTGCCGCCGGCCTTCGCGGTGCACCAGATCGCCAAGCACCTGCCGCGCTTTCGGGCCCGCTTCCCACGCATCACGTTCGAGTTCTCGGTGCCCGGCCCGGTCGAGACGGTGGACGAGAACTTCGACGTGACGATCCTGATGCTCGGCCACAAGCCGCTCGATGGCGACTTCAACGCCTGGCGGCTGGCGCGCTCCGAAGTCGTGATGTGTGCTGCGCCCGAGTACCTAGACCGGCGCGGCCGGCCGCAGCATCCGCGCGAACTCGCCAGCCACGACGCGATCATCCCGACCCTGCCCAACGCGCCGCGCGAACTGGCGTTCCACAACGCGAGCGGCGAGACCGTCTCGATCGCGCCGCCGCTGGCGGTGCTCAACACCAACCACATCGACACCAACTATGCGGTCGCGCTGGCCGGCATGGGCATTGCCGGCCTGCCCTCGTTCGTGGCCGAGGACGCGCTGCTGGAAAACGCGCTCGAACGGGTGATGCCGCACTGGCATTTGCTCACCGTCACGGTCTACGCGGCCACGCCGACGCGCAAGCACATGCCGGCACGGACGCGCGCGTTCCTCGACTTCCTGGTCGCCACCTTCGGCGGCGAAGACCGCGACCCGTGGCTGGCGGCGGCGGGGTGCGAGACGACGCCGAGCTGACAGCGCAGCGCAGCGCGAGAGGGTTCAGCCGCCCGTTGACTTCGGGCCGTCACCCAGGCTGGCCTGCGCCGCTCGAACCGCGCCCACCAGGTGTTCGGTGTAGTACGCCGACGGTCCTTGCTCGATCACTCCGGCCTTGCGCAACTTGCCCAACACACGCACGTTGGCTTCGCACAGCAGGACCATGACCCCGCGCTTGCGCAATTTGGCCGTCACCTCCTCGAGTGTCTGCATCCCGGTGATGTCCATGAACGGCACGCGGCGCAAGCGGACGATCAGCGCGCGCGGGTCGGCATGGGTCTGCAGCAGCACGCGCTCGAAGTTCTCGACCGCGCCGAAGAACATCGGGCCCGCAATCTCGTAGACCATCACGCCCGGCGGCAGCTCGCCCAGGCCCTGCGCAGCCAGTTCGCCCTTGAGTTCCTGGGCGCTGACGGGCTGCGTTTCCACGGCCTCGGCCATGCGGCGCATGAAGTGCAGGATGGCCAGCGTCACGCCCACGTTCACCGCCACCACCAGGTCGGCAAAGACCGTCAACGTGAAGGTGATGACGAGGATCGCCCGGTCGGCCGTGGGCGCCCGGCGCAGGATGTGCGCAAAGTGCCCGGCCTCGCTCATGTTCCACGCCACCACGAACAGGATCGCCGCAAGCGCGGCCAGCGGGATGCCGGCGGCCAGCGGCGCCAGCACCAACAGCACCGCCACCAGCGTCAGCGCGTGCACCACACCGGCCAGCGGGCTCGTCGCACCGTTGCGGATGTTGGTGGCCGTGCGCGCGATGGCGCCGGTGGCAGCGAACCCGCCGAACAGCGGTGCGGCGATGTTGGCCAGGCCCTGGCCGATCAGTTCCTGGTTCGAATCGTGGCGCGTACCGGCCATGCCGTCGGCCACCACCGCCGAGAGCAGCGACTCGATGGCGCCGAGCATCGCGATCGTGAACGCCGGGCCGATCAGCGAGATGACCTGCGCCAGCGACATGTCAGGCAGCGCAAACGACGGCAAGCCCGTCGGGATGCCGCCAAACGCGCTGCCGATCGTGGCCACACCCGGCAGCGGCAGGGCGGCCTGCAGCAGCGTGGCCACCACCATCGCCACCAGCGGCCCCGGCACACGTATCAACCCCTTGATGCGCGATGAGTACAGCACCAGCGCCAGGCTCAGCAGCGCGAGCGCCAGCGTGGCCAGGTGCGTTTGCGGCAAGAGCTGGATCAGGTGCCACAGCTTTTCGTGGAAGTGCTCGCCGGTCACCGGTGGCAGGCCGAAGAAGTCGTGCCACTGGCCAACGAAGATGATCACCCCGATGCCGGAGGTGAAGCCGACGATCACCGGCGCGGGGATGAACTTGATGATGCCGCCCATGCGCGCCAGGCCCATCAGCAGCAGCATGATGCCGGCCATCAGCGTGGCCACTTGCAACCCGGCGACGCCGTACTTCGCAGTCACGCCGACGAGGATGGCGATGAAGGCGCCGGTCGGTCCGGCGATCTGGACCCGGCTGCCGCCGAGGAGGGACACCAGCACGCCGCCGACGATCGCGGTGTACAGCCCCTGTTCCGGCCGTGCACCCGAGGCGATGGCAAAAGCCATCGCCAGCGGCAGCGCCACCACGCCGACGATGACGCCGGCCACAACATTGGGCAGCCACTGCGCGCGCGCATACAGGCCGGCGCGGTGGGCCTCGATGAGGGCAATCAAAACGTGTACCCGACCTGCGCCTCGATGCCTTCGATCTGGTCGAGCAGCCGCAACAGCACGCCGAAGCCGCTGTAGCGATTGGCCACGCGCCGGGCGTACTTGAAGAAGCGCGGCAGGTCGTGGCTGTAGGCCGGCTTGGCGTCGCGGTGCTTCAGGCGGCAGAAGATGCCCAGCACCTTCAGGTGGCGCTGCAGGCCCATCCATTCGAGCTGGCGCCAGTACTCGCCGAAGTCGGCGTCGAGCGGCAAGCCGGCCAGGCGCGCCTGCTGCCAGTAGCGCACCGCCCAGTCGATCTCTTGCGCCTCGTCCCACGAGATGAAGGCGTCGCGCAGCATCGATGCGGCGTCGTAGGTGATCGGGCCCAGCACCGCGTCCTGGAAGTCGAGGATGCCGGGGTTCGGCTCGGCGATCATCAGGTTGCGCGGCATGTAGTCACGGTGCACGGCCACGCGCGGCTGCGCCAGCGCGCTGGCAACGAGCAGATCGCACACGCCGTGCCATTGCGCCTGCTGGGTCGCGGTCCACGCGATGCCGTGTTCGCGGCTCACACACCATTCGGGAAAGAGCGCCAGTTCGCGCCGCAGCAGCGCGTCGTCGTACGCCGGCAGCCCGGCAGGATCGACCCGCAGCTGCCATTGCACCAGCGCCGCAAAGGCCTGGCGCATCAAGGTGTCGGCGCGGCCGGGCTCACCCTGGGCCAACGCCTCGTGCAGCGTCGCCAGGTAAGGCTGCGAGCCGAGGTCGGTCAGGAGCAGGAAGCCATGCTCGACATCCTGCGCCAGTACGCGCGGCGCGTTGAGGCCGGCCTGCTCGATCAGGCGCGCGACTTGCACGAACGGCCGCACGTCTTCCTGCGGCGGCGGCGCGTCCATCACGATCAGGCTGCCGGCGGCGGCGCGGTCGATGCGCAGGTAGCGCCGGAAGCTCGCGTCGGCGCTTGCAGGGCGCAGGCTGTCGGCGGCCAGCCGGTGTTCGCCGAGCGTCGCAAGCCAGCGCTCGAAAGCCGCGCGGCGGGCGGGGTCGGGCCAGCCGACGTTCTCGCCGACGAGGCGTGCTGCGGCCGGGCCGGGCGGCGCGGCGGCGGGTTCGGGAGTGCTCATGGATAATCGATTCTACAAATCGGCCCGCCCCACTGACCCCGCTCGCGCTCGCTCACGCCCGTTGCACCCGGCGGCGCGGCTGACGCGGCCGAAGCCGGCCCACTTTCCACGGATCGGCCCTTGCTGCCTTTGCTGCGCCCTACCGCCTCGCCCCGCCCAGCGGCCCCACCGCGCTTGCACGCCGTCGGCGGCGTCGGCATGGTGCTGCTGCTGTGGGTTGCGAGCGCGGCCGCGGAGTCGAGCGCGGTGCCGGGTCAAGGTGCGAATGCAAGTCCGAGCGCGAGTGCAACTCCGGGTCCCGACGCGGCCCCCGCAGAGGCGGGCATCGCGCTGCGCCGCAGCGACAGCCTGCGGCTCGGCGCCGACCGTGCCGAAGCCAAGGATCGGCCGATGTTCGTTCGCGCCGACGAGCTCCGCGGCAGGCCCGACCTCGAGGTCGAGGCCGTGGGCCACGCCGAACTGCGCCGCTCCGACGTGCGCATCCGCGCCGACAGCTTGAGCTTCGATCAGGCCCGCGACACCGCCCGCGCCAGCGGCAACGTGCGGGTGCACCACGAGGGCAACGTCTTCACCGGCCCCGAGGCGCAGATCAGGCTCGGCACCTTCGAAGGCTACGTTCTCGAACCGCGCTTCGCCATCGGGCGCCTCGGCGCCGTGGGCACGGCGGCGCGGCTCGATTTTCTCGACGCCGACCGCGCGGTCGCCACCACGGCCACCTACACCAGTTGCCAGCCCGACGGTTCGGGCGCGCCGGCCTGGCTGCTCACGGCCGACAGCGTGCACCTCGATCTCGAGCGCAATGAAGGGGTGGCTGATGGCGCCGTGCTGCGCTTCCTCGGGGTGCCGATCCTGGCCGCACCGTCGGTGAGCTTTCCGCTCACCGACGCCCGGAAGTCGGGCTGGCTGCCGCCGCTGTTCGGGGTCGACAGCGGCAGCGGCTTCGTGATGGCGGTACCCTACTACTGGAACATCGCGCCAAATCGCGACGCCACGATCACGCCGATCGTGCGCAGCAACCGCGGCCCCGGCGCAGACGCCGAGTTCCGCTACCTGGAGCCGAACTACAACGGGCGGCTGCGCCTCGGCGTGCTGCCGCACGACCGCGACACCGGCACCACACGCTGGGCAATGGACCTCGGGCACGAGGCCCAACTGACGCCCGAGTGGGGCCTGCAACTGCGCTCGCTCCGGGTCTCGGACAACGACTACTGGAAAGACTTCCCCGACGCCGTGCCGAGCCTGACCCGGCGCCTGCTCACCACCGACGCCCAGGCCCGCCGCATCTTCACGAGCCCGTTCGGCGGCGGCGACTGGACCGTGATCGCCGCCGTTCAGGCCTGGCAGCCGCTGCAGGGCACCGACGCGGCCAGCCTGATGGAGGTGCCTTACCAGCGCCTGCCGCAGATCGGTGCGCGCACCGACCAGGCGCTGGGCGACGGCTTCGAGGCCACCTTCGAGACCGAGCTCAACCAGTTCACCAACCCGAGCGGCGTGATCGACACCGCGCGGCTGACCGGCTTGCGGCTGCACGCCATCGGCTCGCTCGCCAGGCCCTACACCACACCGGGCTGGTCGCTCACGCCGCGGGTCTCGTTCAACGCCGCCTCGTACGCGCTCGATGAGCCGATGAGCGATGGCCGCAAGACCGCCTCGCGGATCATCCCGACCGCCAGCCTCGACAGCGCCTGGGTGTTCGAGCGCGACCTGTCGTGGTTCGGCAAGGCCGCGCGCCAGACGCTGGAGCCGCGGGTGATGTATGTCTACACGCCGTACACCCGGCAGTCGATGTACCCGCTGTTCGACAGCGCGCCGAAGGACTTCAATTTCGAATCGATCTTCACCGAGAACGCGTTCTCGGGCGTCGACCGCGTGTCCGACGGCAACCAGCTGACGGCCGGCCTGACCACCCGCACGATCGACCCGGCCACCGGCGCCGAGGCGCTGCGCCTGGCCGTGGTGCAGCGGGTGCGCTTTGCCGACCAGCGCGTCACTGCGGAAGGGCCGGCACAGACGCGCCGCTTCTCCGACGTGCTGGTACTGGGCGCGACGACGCTGGTGCCGCACTGGACGCTCGAAGCCTCGGCGCAATACGACCCCGACCAGCGCGAACTGGCACGCATCATTGCCGGCCTGCGCTATTCGCCCGGGCCGTTTCGCACCGTCAACCTGATCTATCGACAGACGCGCCAGGCCACGCTGCAGAGCGAACAGGTCGAGCAGGTCGAGATGGGCTGGCAGTGGCCGCTGTTCGGGCGCACGCCGGCCGAGTTCGAGCGCACGCGGCCAGGCCTTGACGGGTCGGCAGCGGCGTCAGGCAACGGCAATTGCAACGGCAGCCTGTACGCGGTGGGCCGGGTCAACTACAGCGTGAAAGACAGCCGCGTCACCAACGCCTTGGTCGGCCTGGAGTACGACGCCGGCTGCTGGATCGGGCGCGTCGTGGCCGAGCGCGTCTCGACCGGCCTGAGCGACGCCACCACGCGAGTGATGCTGCAACTGGAGCTGGTCGGCCTGTCGCGTCTGGGCACCAACCCGCTGCAGCTCTTGAAGGACAATATCCCCGGCTACCAGTTGCTGCGCGACAACCGCTCGGCCTCGGTGCCCTTGCTGCCCTATGAATGAACCGAGACGCTTCCCGCCCCTGATTGCTGGCCTTGCGATCCTCGCCCTCGCCTTGGCCATGCCCGGCGCGCAGGCGCAGTCGCGTGACGGCTCGCTGCGCCCCGGCGACTACATCGTTGCGGTGGTCAACTCCGAGCTCGTCACGGCGGGCGAAGTCCAGCAGCGCGTGCTGCGCGCACAGCAGGAATCGGCGCGCAGCGGGGCCCGGCTGCCGCCCAACGAGAGCCTGCGCCAGCAGATCGTAGACGCCTTGATCGATGACCGGGTGCAAGTGACGTATGCCCGCGACTCCGGGGTGCGGGTCGACGAGGGCGAGGTCGACCGGGCGATCGCCAACGTCGCGGTGCAGAACCAGGTCTCGCTGCAGCAGCTGAAAGACCGGCTGCGCGCGGAAGGCATCGACTACGGGCGCTTTCGCGACAACCTTCGCGACCAGATCGCGGTCGAGCGGATTCGCGAACGCGAGGTGGTTGCGCGGATCCAGATTCCCGACCGCGACGTCGACGCGCTGGTCGACCAGCAGCGTGCCGCGGCCGGGCTCTCGACCCAGTACAACATTGCCCAGATCCTGGTCACGGTGCCCGAAGGGGCGACCGACGCGGTGGTCGCCGAGCGCCGCGCCCGAGCCGACGCCGCGCTGGCCCGGGTGCAGGGCGGCGAGGCCTTCGCGCAGGTGGCGCGCCAGGTGTCGGAGGACAGCAACCGCGCCGCGGGCGGCGAGATCGGCATGCGCCCGGCGGACCGGCTGCCCGACCCGTTCGTCGAGGCGGTTCGCCAGCTCGAACCGGGCGCGGTGTCGCCCACGGTGCTGCGCAGCGGGGCCGGGTTTCACGTCCTGAAGCTGGTCGATCGGCGCGACGCCGGCGGGCTGACGATCGTGCAGACCCGGGCTCGCCACGTGCTGCTGCGCGCCTCGCCACAGGTCTCGCAAGAGGCGGCGCTGAAGCGTCTGGCCGACATGAAGCGCCAGATCGAGGCCGGCACCCTGACCTTCGAGCAAGCTGCGCGCGACAACTCCGACGACTCGAGCGCGGCCCAGGGCGGTGATCTCGGCTGGGCCTCTCCGGGCATGTTCGTGCCCGAGTTCGAACAGGCCATGAACCCGCTGCCGATCGGCGGCATGGCCACGCCGTTCGTGTCGCGCTTCGGCGCGCATTTGCTGCAGGTCGTCGACCGGCGCAACGCGACGATCGAGCTCAAGCAGCAACGCGAACAGGCGCGCAACGTGCTGCGCGAGCAGCGCTTCGAGCCGGCCTATGCCGAGTGGGCGCGCGACCTGCGCGCCCGCGCCTACATCGAGATGCGCGAGCCGCCGTATTGATCTGGAATGGCGATGCGCACCCAGCCCCCCGGATGAGGCACATTGCGCGCAAGCGCTTCGGTCAGCATTTCCTGGCCGACAAGTCGATCGTCGGCGCCATCGTCGATGCAATCGGCCCCCGGCCCGACGAGGCGCTGGTGGAGATCGGCCCCGGGCTCGGGGCGTTGACCAACCCGCTGGTCGCACGCTGCGCCCGCTTGACCGTGATCGAGCTTGACCGTGATCTGGCCGCACGGCTGCGCCGACGAGCAGAGCTCAACGTGGTCGAGTCCGATGTCCTGAAGGTCGACTTCAGCGCGTTGGCAGCGACCCTGGGCGGCCGGCTGCGCGTTGTCGGCAACCTGCCCTACAACATCTCGACGCCGATCCTGTTCCACCTGCTGGGCCATGTCGAGCAGGTGGTGGACCAGCATTTCATGCTCCAGAAGGAAGTGGTCGAGCGCATGGTCGCCGTGCCGGGCAACAAGAACTTCGGCCGCCTGAGCGTGATGCTGCAGTGGCGCTACACGATCGAGGCCGTGCTCGACGTGCCGCCCGAGGCCTTCGAGCCGCCACCCCGGGTCGATTCGGCGGTGGTGCGGATGCGACCGATCGTGCCCGCGCCGCAGGTCGATGCGGCCTTGCTCGGCGAACTGGTCACGGTCGCGTTCTCGCAGCGCCGCAAGCTGCTGCGCAACACGCTCGGGCACTGGCTTGCGGAACGCGGCCACGGCGCTGCGTTTGACCTGCAGCGGCGCGCCGAGGAGGTACCGGTCGATGAATACGTGGCGCTGGCGCGCGCGGTGGCTGCGGCGGCTTAGCGCGCCATCCGCTGCGGCCGATCGCCTTGAAACAGGGGGCGCGCCAGGGCCGAAAGCACGAAAGGCGGCCCGAGGGCCGCCTTTTGCCGGGTGCGCCGATGGCGCTTGTTCAGCTCACGCCGCAGTGAGCCACATCGCGGTATCGAACGCGCTGCTCATCAGGGGCATGTTCATGCCGAAGTTCGCGCTGGCCACGCTCTTGGGTACCGGCTTGGCCGGCTTGTCTGCAACGCCTTGGGTCCCATCCGTAGCCCGCTCCCATGACCCTTGTTCTTGGGAGCGGGCTACTGAAAAGAATAGAAGCACCTGAAGGGTATCTTGCGTTCCCCCCAGAAGTCGGCGGCATCGCGAAAGACGTCGAGCAACTGCTCGCGCGCCTCGCGGTCGAAGCGCGGGTTGTCGGGCAGCTGTTCGAGAACGACCACGAAACCCGGCTGCGCGCCGGCCTTGTGGACCAGATCGGTCATGCAGTCGTAGAGCGCATCGAGGTTCTTGCCGAAATGGGCCGGAAACATGAACGCCTGGGCAATGCCCTCGAGCACGTCTTGTTTGGACTGGGCCGCGGTCAGGTTCGCGTAGAGGAAATGCTGGCCGACCCCTTGCGCGGCCTCCAGCAGATCATCCACGCGGTAGGCGCGGATCGATTGACC
>JANOVJ010000052.1:0-5180 GCA_031417295.1 bacterium
GTGGCCCGGCCCTTCGCCAGGCACAACCAGTCCACCGGACTGTTCGTGTCCGGGCTCAGCGTCTTGGGGTCCTATTTGTAGCCGACGCGGTCGAGCATCCGCTGCACCTTGACCTGGTTCATGCCGACATAGGAAACGGCGATCGTGTCGGCCTTGAACGGGCCCATCGCTTCCAGCGCCGGGTTGGTGATCTTCAGCCCCTTGACCGCCGGCCACTCGTTGTTGCCGTTGGCGAAGTAGGCTTGCGCTTCATCGCTTGCCAGGTACTCCAGAAACAGCACCGCGGCCTGGCGGTTGGGCGCATTCTTCGCCACCGCGCCGCCAGCGATGTTGACGTGGGTGCCGGCGCCTGCCTGATCCGGGAAGACGATCGCGATCTTCTCCATCACGGCCCGGTCCTCGGGCTTGTCGGAGCGCATCAACCGCGCCAGGTAGTAGGTGTTGGTCAGCGCGATCTGGCATTCGCCGCTGGCCACGGCCTTGATCTGGTCGGTGTCGCCGCCCTTGGGCGGGCGCGCCATGTTGGCGACCACGCCGCGCAGCCAGGCTTCCGTCTTCGCTTCACCCATCTGCTCAAGCTGGGCCCCGAACAGCGACAGGTTGTACGGGTGCGAACCCGAGCGCGTGCAGACCTTGCCCTTGTTCACCGGGTCGGCCAGCGAAGCGTAGGTGGCCACGTCTTCCTTCTTGACCCCGGCCTTGTTGTAGACGATGACGCGGGCGCGGGTGGAAAAGCCGAACCATTGCGAGCCTTCGCCGCTGTCCTTGCCGCGCAGCGTGGCCGGGATGCGCGTCTCCAGCACCTTGGAGCGCACCGGCTGGAACAAGCCGTCGACCTCGGCCCGCCACAGCCGTGCCGCGTCGACGAGCAGGATCACGTCGGCCGGGCTGGCGCTGCCTTCGCTCTGGAGGCGGGCCAGTACCGCGGCGTCGTCGGCATCGACACGCTTGACGGCAATGCCGGTCGCCTTGGTGAAGTTGGCGTACAGCGCTTCGTCGGTCTGGTAGTGCCGCGCGCTGTAGATGTTGAGCTCCTTCACCTGCGCTTGTGCGGTGAGCGCGGTGAGCGTGGATGCGGCGAGGGCGGCCAGGCCGGCCAAGGCCCAACTGCGGCAGCGTGTCGAGAGAGTCATGCGGGCTCCGTGAATGTCAAAGTCGCGAAGTCTAGCAGCGGGTACGAATGATTCTCAATAACCCTTGGCGCGGCCCTCCCTGCGCCATGCCCCTGGCAGCACTGAATCCGAATGCAACTTTCATCCCGCTTATCGACTCCACAGCCAGTGCCGCATTTCATATACTGGTGCTGCTTCATTGGTCTATTGCCACGGGATTGCCATGGGTTCGAAACTGAAAGTCAGCGGCTGGATCGCAGTCGGCGTTGTTGCCGGTGCATTGACGACGATCCAGCTCCAGGCCATCGCCCGCGGCTCGGTAGCGCAACTGCCGCTTGAAGAGTTGCAGCAACTCGCGGCGGTGTTCGGCATGGTCAAGTCCGACTATGTGGAGCCAGTCGATGAGAAGAAACTCATCAACGACGCGATCGCCGGCATGGTGGCCGGGCTCGACCCGCATTCGCAGTACTTCGACAAGAAAACCTTCAAGGAATTTCGCGAAGGCACCTCGGGCAAGTTCGTCGGCCTGGGCATCGAAGTCGGCATGGAAGACGGCCTGGTGAAGGTGGTCTCGCCGATCGAAGGCTCGCCGGCCTTTCGCGCCGGGCTGAAAAGCGGCGACCTGATCACCAAGATCGACGACACGCTGGTCAAGGGCCTGACGCTCGACCAGGCAGTGAAAAAGATGCGCGGCGAGCCCAACACCAAGGTCACGCTAAGCATCTTCCGCAAGGCCGAAACGCGCAGCTTCCCGGTCACGCTGACGCGCGAAGAAATCCGCCAGCAAAGTGTGCGCGCCAAGCTGATCGAGCCGGGCTACGCCTGGCTGCGGGTGAGCATCTTCCAGGACCGCACGGTCGAAGACTTCGCGAAGAAACTCGAAGAGCTTTACAAGCAGGACCCGAACCTGAAGGGCATCGTGCTCGACCTGCGCAACGACCCGGGCGGCTTGCTCGAAGGCGCAGTCGCCATTGCAGCCGCTTTCCTGCCGAACGACGCCGTGGTGGTGACCACAAATGGCCAGATCGCCGACAGCAAGTCGTCGTTCAAGGCCTCGCCCGAGTACTACCTGCGCCGCGGCGGCAGCGACCCGTTGAAGCGCCTGCCGGAGGCGCTGAAGAAGGTGCCACTGGTGGTGCTGGTCAACGAAGGCTCGGCCTCGGCGAGCGAGATCGTCGCCGGGGCTCTGCAAGACCACAAGCGCGCGATCGTGATGGGCGCGCAGACCTTCGGCAAGGGCTCGGTGCAAACGGTGCGTCAGCTCTCGCCCGAGACCGCGCTCAAGATCACCACTGCGCGCTACTACACGCCGAGCGGCAAGTCGATCCAGGCCAAGGGCATCGTGCCCGACGTGATGATCGACGAGACGGCCGAAGGCAACGTGTTCTCGGCCCTGCGGGTGCGCGAGGCCGACCTGGACAAGCACATCGCCAGCGGCCAGGGCGCCGAGAAGAAAGACGAGGCCCGCGAGAAGGCGCGCGAGGAGGCGCGCAAGAAGCTCGAAGACGAAATGGCGAAGAAGAACGCCGCGCCCAAGCCCTTGCCCGAGTTCGGCAGCGGCGAAGACTTCCCGCTGACCCAGGCCTTGAACCACCTCAAGGGCCAGCCGGTACTGGTCTCCAAGACCATGGTCGAGCGCAAGCCCGAGACCGAGACGAACTGAGCTCGCTTCCTCTCAAGGCGCCCGCGATCCGCGGGCGTTCTTGTTTGTATCCTCAAGCCATGAACGACGACCAGTTGCTGCGCTACTCGCGCCACATCCTGCTCGACGAGATCGGCATCGAAGGCCAGCAAAAGCTCCTGGCGGGCCACGCGCTCGTGATCGGCGCTGGCGGCCTGGGCTCACCGGTGGCGCTGTACCTGGGCACGGCGGGCGTCGGGCGGATCACGCTGGTCGATCACGACACGGTCGACCTGACGAACCTGCAACGCCAGATCGCCCACGGCATGGACCGCATCGGCCAGGCAAAGGTCACCTCAGCCGCGAAGAGCATTCATGCGATCAACCCTGAAGTGCGGGTCACAGCGCTGGCGCAACGCGCCGACGCAGCCATGCTCGCGGCGCTGGTGGCAGAGGCCGACGTGGTGCTCGATTGCAGCGACAACTTCGCCACCCGCCACGCTGTAAACACGGCCTGCGTGATGCAGCGCAAGCCGCTGGTGTCGGGCGCGGCGATCGGCTTCGACGCGCAGATTTCGGTCTACGACACGCGCCAGCCGCAGAACCCCTGCTACGCCTGCGTGTTCCCGCCCGAGGCGGCGTTCGAAGACGTGGCCTGTTCGACGATGGGCGTTTTCGCGCCGCTGGTCGGCATCGTCGGCACGATCCAGGCAGCCGAGGCGCTCAAGCTGCTGGCCGGCATCGGCAGCTCGCTCGCCGGCCGGCTGCAGATGCTGGACGCGCGCTCGATGGCGTGGTCCGAAGTTCGCTTGACCCGCCAGCCCGGCTGCGCGGTCTGCGGCCACCGCGCCTGACGGCACCGGCACGCGGTTAAGCTCGGTCACTCACTGAAACGGACCCTTGAATGGACAAGCGCCTGGACCTCACGGCACGCAACTTCCCCAGCGCCCAGGAAGAAGCCGCATCGCTCACGCCACCGTCGCGCTACGACGGCCCCGAAAGCGCCTACCGGCTGGCCTTCACCGACACCGAGTTCCTGCTCCGCGCCGACCTGCGCCCGGTGCGGATGCAGCTCGAACTGCTCAAGCCCGAATTGATGCAGACCGAGCAGGGCATCGAGTCGACGATCGTGATCTTCGGCAGCGCGCGCATCCTGCCGCCCGACGCGGCGGCCGAGCGGCTGGCCGAAGCGCAAGGCCGGCAAGACGCCACGGCCATCCGCCAGGCCGAAATGCAGGTGCTGATGTCGCGCTACTACGAAGAGGCGCGCCGCTTCAGCGCCCTGGTCACCGTGAAATCGCGCCAGCTCGAAACGCCGATCTACGTCGTCACCGGTGGCGGGCCGGGGGTGATGGAAGCCGGCAACCGCGGCGCCTACGAAGTGGGCGGCAAGAGCATCGGCCTGAACATCGTGCTGCCGCACGAGCAGGCGCCGAACCCCTACATCACGCCCGAGCTGTGCTTCCAGTTCCACTACTTCGGCCTGCGCAAGATGCACTTCCTGATGCGCAGCATTGGCCTGGTGTGCTTCCCCGGGGGCTACGGCACGCTCGACGAAATGTTCGAGGCCTTGACGCTGATGCAGACCGGCAAGTGCCGGCGCCGCCCGGTCCTGCTTTTCGGGCGCGACTTCTGGACCCGGCTGGTGAACTTCGACCTGTTGATCGACACCGGCATGATCGGCCCGCAAGACGTCGATCTGTTCCACTTCGTCGAGACCGCCGAAGAAGCCTGGGAGTTGCTGGCCGCCGAGTACGGCTTCGACCTGCCCGAAACGGAAACCGGCGATTTCGCCCTCGACATCTGACCACCATGCCCACCGGCCTCACCCAGATCAGCCTGATCGGCGCACCGACCGACATCGGCGCCGGCTCGCGTGGCGCCAGCATGGGGCCCGAGGCACTGCGCGTGGCGGGCCTGCAGGCCGCGCTCGAGGCCCACAGCCTCACGGTCAGCGACCGCGGCGACGTGGCCGGCCCGCGCAACCCGTGGTTGCCGCCGGTCGAGGGCTACCGCCACCTGGCCGAAGTGGCCACCTGGAACCGTGCCGTTCACGAGGCGGTCTACGCCGAACTCGCGGCCGGCAGCCTGCCGATCCTGCTCGGCGGCGACCACTGTCTGGCGATCGGCTCGATCAGCGCGGTGGCGCGGCATTGCCGCGAGACGAAGCGCAAGCTGCGCGTGCTCTGGCTCGACGCGCACGCAGACTTCAACACCAACACGCTCACGCCGAGCGGCAACACCCACGGCATGCCGGTCGCCTGCCTGTGCGGCCACGGCCCGCGGGAGTTGATCGAGATCGGCGGCGAGGTGCCGGCGATCAACCCGAAATGGGTCCGCCAGATCGGCATCCGCAGCGTCGACCCGGGCGAGAAGCGGCTGGTGCATGAAGTCGACCTCGAAGTCTTCGACATGCGCTACATCGACGAGATGGGGATGCGCCACGC
>JANOVJ010000053.1:0-9382 GCA_031417295.1 bacterium
GCACACCAGGCACGCCGGGCCTGGAAGCGGCCGGCAGCGTCGTCGACGTGGGCCCTGGTGTCACGGGCCTGATGCCCGGCGACCGCGTGGCCTATCTCGGCCCCGTCCCCGGCGCCTACTGCGGCGTGCGCTGTGTGCCCGCCGCGTGGGTGCTGCGGCTGCCGGCGGCGGTGGAAGACGAGACCGCCGCCGCATTGCTGCTCAAGGGCATCACCGCCGACTATTTGTTGCGTGATCTGGGCCATGTCGGGCCCGGCACCCGGTTGCTGGTGCATGCGGCGGCCGGCGGCGTGGGCCTGCTGGTGTGCGCCTGGGCGCGACGCTTGGGCGCGGTGGTGCTGGGCACCGTGTCGAGCGACGAGAAGGCGCGCGTGGCGCGCGCGCACGGCTGCGAGCACGTGATCGTGACCCGCGACTACCGCTTCGCCGACGCGGTGCAGCGCGCCTGCGGCGGCGCCGACGTGGTGATCGACGGGCTGGGTGACGCGGCACGCGACGAGAACCTGGCCGCCCTCGCCCGGCGCGGGCACTGGATCAGCCTCGGCCAGGCCAGCGGCCCGCTGGCGCCGCTGCCGCCGGACGCGCTGATTGCCAAGTCATTGACGTTCTCGCGGCCGGTGGTGTTCGACTACGTGGCGACGAACGCGCAGCTTGCCGAGCGCGCACAGCGCGTCTGGGCCGCGCTGGCCGATGGCACGTTGAAGCTGCCGCCGATCGAGCGCCACGCGCTCGCTGCCGCCGCGCAAGCCCATGCACGGCTCGAGTCGCGCGCCACCGTCGGCGCGCTGATCCTGACACCCTGACTGCCTGAGGAGAGCGCAATGATCGTTGGCATGAACCACTTCACCGTCATTGCCGAGAACGCGCAGGCGACGCTCGACTTCTACGTCGGCCTGCTCGGGTTGACGGTGGGCCACCGGCCCGACCTCGGCTTTCCCGGCGCCTGGCTCTACGCGGGCGGGCCGCAGGCGGTGCTGCACATGTACTTCGAGCGGCCGCTGCCCGCGCAACGCGCCGGGGTGATCGACCACATGGCTTTCACGGCCAGCGGGCTCCGGGCGGTGAAGGCGCGCTTCGACGAGCGCGGCTGGAAGTACGACCTGCGCCAGCAAGTGGGCGCGGGAACCTGGCAACTGTTCTGCCACGACCCGAACGGGGCCAAGGTCGAGCTCGACTTCGATCCGTCGGAGACGTTGTAGCGCGCATCCTCGTTGCAGCGCGCCGGCGCTACGATGCCGGCCATGACATCGAATTCAACGACCGAGGCGATCGACCCGAGCGAAGCGGTCAAAGAGCCACGCCTGTGGCGAGACCTCGGCTGGACGGCGCGCGTCATCAAGAACGAAGACGACGACGGCTGGGCGGTCGAGATGGTTCTCGACGGCGAACCCGAACCGGCGCTGGTCGGCCCGTGGACGATGGGCCGCGACAAGAAGAACCCGAAGCCGCTCGACGTGGCCGCGTTCAACACCCTCGTCAAGACCGCCGCCGAGGTGCTGCGCCGGCACGAGCAGCAACTGCACGCGCTGCACCACAAGCGCCTCGAAGTGACGGTGCCTGCCGGGCGCGTCAGCGTGACGCTCGACATCGTGCCCGACGAGGACGATCCGCACGCCCTGCTGCGGGCGCAAGATGCGTTCGGGGAGCCGCTGGCCGAGGTGCGCGTGGCAGCGACCTTCAAGCTCAGCGTGAGCAGCGCAACGGCCTGGATCGAGGACGGCTTTCGCAAGCCCGGCTGACTCTCCGGCCGGGCCTGGCAGGCGTCAGCGCCCCGCCTTGCCTTCGAGCTCCAGCGCAGTCAGCCACAGCCGCACATCGAATTCGAGCTGGTGATACGCCGGCTCGATGTGTTCGCACAGCGCGTAGAACGCCTTGCCGTGCTCGCGCTCCTTCAGGTGCGCCAGCTCGTGAACGACGATCATCTTCAGGAACGGCGCCGGCGCCTCCTTGAACAGGCTGGCGACGCGAATCTCGCGCTTGGCCTTGAGCTTGCTGCCCTGCACGCGCGACACGGTGGTGTGGGTGCCGAGCGCGTTGTGGATGACGTGCAGCTTGTTGTCGTAGGCCACCTTGGCGAGCGGCTCGGCATTGCGCAGGAACTGGCTCTTCAGCGCACCGACATAGTCGTACAGCGCACGGTCGGTGCGCACCTCGTGGCCCTGCGCGTAGCGCTTGGCCACGCTCTCGCCCAGGCGGCCCTGCTCGATGAGCTGGGTCGCGTGAGCGAGCAGGTGCGGCGGGTAGCCACCGAGGTATCTCAGGGGTTGCATGGCGATGCGCGACGGCTCATGCGCTGGCGCGGCGCACGACGGCACGGCGGCAACACGCTGCGAAGCGCACGGTCAGTTGACCGCGAGCGAGCCGCCCGCCCGCCAGTTGCCATGAAACCCCGCCGGCACGCGGTGCGACAGGTGCGCCAGCGCGACCGGGCCGGCCGCCAGATCCGCCGCATTGAACACCGCCAGATCGCTGCGGTTCTCGCGCGCGCGCCAGACCACGCTCAGCAGCCAGCCGTCGCCCTCCGCCGCATCGGCAGTGCGCGGCACGAACACCGGCTCGCCGCAGGCGTCGCCCGCTTCGGGTTGCCACGCCACCCGATTGCCGCTGTGCAGGTCGATGTGCGCCAGCCCCCAGCGCTCGCCCTCGGCGCGCCCGTCGCCCCGCCCCGGCGTCGAGTTGAGGTAGCCGTGGCGGTAGGGCAGCATCGAGAGGCGCTCGTCGAGGCGCGGGAACTCGGCCGGCCGGTCGTCGAGCGGCTGCTCGCGAAAGGCGTTGCTGTTGCCAGCCAGATTGAAGCGCCAGCGCACCAGCTTCGCGTCGGGCGCCCGGGCGCCGGTGGGCGAGCCGTCGGGCTTGGGGAACAGCGGCGCCACGCTGTACTTGACCATGTCGCAGACGACGCTGCCGTCGCTGCTGTCGTCCGGGTCGTTGAAGGCGTTCATCGGGTGGAACACGTAGCTCGGGTCGCCGTTGAACCAGCGCAGGTCGGCCACGCTGCCGCCGCGCGGCATGATCCCGATGTGGGTGCCGAGATCGGGCTCCCAGGCATACGGCGGCAGGCCCTTCATCGCGCGCGCCATCGAGCCGGTGAGCGGAAAGATCGGGAAGATGATGTGGGTTCGGGTGACCACGAAGTCGTGCACCATGCTCGCGAACGGCGCCATGAAGTGTTCGGAGCGGATCAAGCGGCCTTCCTTGTCGGCCACGTGCAGCATCATGTCGGCGCTGAACGGGCCGCGGGCTGAATAGCCGAAGAAGATCATCTCGCCCGTCACCGGGTCGAGCTTCGGGTGCGCCGTGACCGGCCCAACGAGTTTGCCGTCGAACCGCTGGTAGCCCTTGGGCGCCAGCGTCTCCGCATCGACCTCGAACGGCGCGTGGGCTTCTTCGAGCGCGAGCAGCCGGCCGGCGTGCCAGACGATGTTGGTGTTGGCCACCGTTGAGTCGAGCGCGACGATGCGCGGGTCGCTGCCCATCGGGCTGCCGAACGCGTCGGACAGGCCTTCGCCTTCTGCATGTTCCAGTTCCCACTTCGGCGTGCGCACCCAGCGGTTGCGGTACGAGACGCGGCCGTTCTCGACATGAAACGCATGCAGCATGCCGTCGCCGCCGAACCAGTGGTACGGCCCGCGCGGCGCGAACTGCGGGTTCGGGCCATTGCGATACAGCGTGCCGAACAGCTCGCGCGGCAACTCGCCCGTGACCTGCAGGTTGGCCGCATCGCATTCGGCGTTGAGCGGTGCGTAGTAGCCGCGGAGGAAGGGTTCGTCGGCGGGGAAGGGCTTGGCCATGGCGGGCTCCCGGGGTGGACGTTTGGACGCCCGAAGTATGCGTCGGGTGAGCCCCGCCGGTGGGTTGGTGCAACGGCGGGGCAGCGCGCCGGTCGTGCCGCGTCGCGTCAGGCCGCCGTCAACCCCGCCAGGTGCGCGTCGTCGGCCCAGCTGACGATCTCCAACCGCTCGCCCTGCACGCGCAGCCGGTTCAGCCCCGCGTTCGGGATCGGGCAGTCGCGCGGCCCGTGCAGTGGCAGCCCGTGCACGGTACGAAACAGCATGTCGAGCACGCCGCCGTGCGTCACCACGGCCAGCGCCTGGCCGGCATGGCGCGCTGCCAGCGCCTGCACCGCGCCAACGACGCGGGCATGGAAGCGGCGCACGCTTTCGCCGCCTGGCAACGCGTAGTCGGGGTCGTGGCGCAGCCATGCGGCCAGGTGCTCGGGGTGACGCGCCTTGACCTCGTCGAAGCTCATGCCTTCGAGAATGCCGAAGTGCTGTTCGCGCAGGCCGGCGTCGGGCGCGGCTTGCAGCTTGAGCTTCAACGCCGCGGGCTCGGCCGTCTGGCGGGTGCGAAGCAGGTCGCTGCAATAGAACACGTCAACGCGCTCCTGCGCCAGCCGCTCGGCCATGCGCGCCGCCTGGCGCTGGCCGAGCGCGTTCAGCGGCACGTCGATCTGGCCCTGGAAGCGGCCCTGCACGTTCCAGTCGGTTTCGCCGTGGCGGATCAGGATCACTTCGGTCATATCAGTGCCCGCCGGGCCGCCCCGAGGGCACTGAACCCCCCCTCGGGGGGCCGCGAACGACGTGAGCTTGGGGGCAGTTCATTCGTCGATTGTCCGGCATCCCCCTGTGCAGCGTTGGCACCGGCGCGACAATCCCGGCCATGCCACCACCCATCATCCTGATTCCCGGCCTCGCCGCCGACGCTGCGATGTGGGCCGCGCAACGCGACGCGCTCGCCGCGACGCGCGAGGTGTACATCACCGACGTGCATTTCCGCTTCGCCACGCTGCCCGAGATGGCGCGCGCGCTGCTGGCCGAACATGCCGGCGGGCTGGTTCTTTGCGGCGCGTCGATGGGCGGCATGCTCGCCTTCGAGGTGCTGCGCCAGGCGCCACAGCGGGTCCAGGGGCTGGCGCTGCTGGGCACCTCGGCCCGGCCCGATTCGCCCGAGATCGCGCTGCTGCGGGCGCAGGCGTTCGCGCTGATCGACGCCGGCGAGTACGAAGCCATGATCCGCGGCAACCTGCCGTTCTCGTTCCATGCCGATCGGCTCGGCGAGCCCGCACTGGTCGAGGCCTACCTCGACCTGCTGCGCCGCGCCGGGCCGGCGCAACTGGTGCGGCAGAACCTCGCCGTCGCCGCCCGGCCCGACAGCCGGCCGCTGCTGCCGACCGTCCGCTGCCCGACGCTGGTGCTGTGCGGCGACGCCGACATCGTGACCGCGGTCGAGGCCTCGCGCGAGATTGCGCTGGGGGTGCCTGGCGCCGAGTTCGGGCTGATCGAGCGCTGCGGCCACATGCTCACGATGGAGCGGCCGGGCGAGGTGAATGCGGCGCTGCTGGGCTGGCTGGACCGGCACTTCGCCAGCGGCGGCTGAGCGGACCGCTGGCCGCAGCGGCGCGGCACGGCGGCGCGCACAATCGGCGCGCAGTGCAGGCCACGGCCAGGAGCAACGAGATGCAGACTTTCAACTACAAGACCCCCGCCACCCTCGCCGCCGCGGTGCGCGCCGCCGGGGCCGGCGACACGAAGATCATTGCCGGCGGGCAGTCGCTGCTCGGGGCAATGAAGCTCGGCCTCGCAGCGCACGCCGCGCTGGTCGATCTTTCGGCCGTGCCGGGGCTGAAGCAGATCGAACTTTCCGCCAGCGAGCTGACGCTCGGCGCGATGAACACGCACGCCGAAGTGGCGGCGTCAAGCGTGGTGCGCAAAGCCATCCCGGCGCTGGCCGACCTGGCCGGCCACATCGGCGACCGCCAGGTGCGGCATCGCGGCACCCTCGGCGGCAGCCTGGCCAACAACGACCCGGCCGCGTGCTACCCGGCCGCGCTGCTGGCCCTTGGCGCCACGGTGCACACCGACCGCCGCAAGATCGCCGCCGCCGACTTCTTCAAGGGCCTGTACCAGACGGCGCTGGCCGACGACGAGCTGATCGTTGCGGTGAGCTTCCCGCTGCCCGAACGCGCTGCGTACGTGAAATTCAACCAGCCGGCGTCGCGCTTTGCACTGGTGGGCGTGTTCGTGGCCAAAGGGCCGCAAGGCGTGTGCGTGGCAGTGACGGGCGCGGGTGCCGGCGTGATGCGTGTGCAGGCGCTCGAAGAGCGGTTGGCGAAGGACTGGCGTGCGGCGGCTTGCAGCGGCGTGACGGTTTCTGCGGACGACTTGAACAGCGATCTGCATGCGTCGGCCGAATACCGCGCGGCGCTGATTCCGGTGCTGGCGGCGCGGGCGGTGGCTGCGGCCTGATCCCGCCCTCGCTTGCAGTGCGCGTTCCGGCTTGCAAGCCGGAACTGCTGCGCGGGCTTGCCGCGGGCGGCTCGAACGCCCCGCTCCGCAGCCAACCCGCCCATGAACGGGCGAGGGCGCCAGCCCAGGTCGAGTGAACGTGCAGCCGCTTCAGGCCTCGCGCAGGCAATCGACGATCTTCATCCGCGCCGCGCGCCAGGCCGGAATGAAGCCGCCGACAAAGCCCATCGCCAGCGCGAACAGCAGCGTGCGCAGCACGATCTCCGGCGTCAGCTTGAACTGGAACGCCAGCTCGCTGAAGGTCTGGAAGTTCACCGTCGAGATGCCCATCGCCTGCATCGCCGACGCGGCGGCGAGGCCGATCACCCCGCCCACCAGCGCCAGCAGCAACGCCTCGCCGAGGAAGGCAACGAGCACCGCGCTGCGCCGAAAGCCGAGCGCGCGCAAGGTGCCGATCTCGCCGGTGCGCTGCGCGACGGCGGCGAACATCGTGATCATCGCGCCGACGATCGCGCCGACTGAAAAGATGATCGACAGGGAGAGGCCAAGGATGCGGATGAAGGTCGCCAGGCCCTCGCTCTGCTCGGCGTAAAACTGGATTTCGGGCTTGGCTTCGAGCTGCAGCCGCGGGTCGGCCTCGATCGCGTCGCGCAGCCGTTGCGAGGCGGAAGGGTCGGCCAGGCGCAGCACGATGGTGGAGTAGGCGTTGCGACGGAAGGCCTGCATCATCTGCTCGGCGTCGCCCCAGATCTCGGAGTCGAAGCCGGTCTTGTTCGAGTCGAACACGCCCACCACCAGCCACTCGCGCTGGGCGAAGCGCAGCGTCTCGCCGAGGGCCGCGCCTTCAAAACCGTTGGCGATGGCGCGGCCGGCGACGATCTCCGAGGTGCCGGGGCGGAACATCCGCCCTTCGACGATGCGCACCTGCGGGCGGAGCTCCATGCCCAACGCCGAGGTGCCGCGCAGCGTGACGTTGCTGACCTTGCCGTTGCTGCGCTTGGGCAGCGTGTTCAGCACCACCGGCTCCTTGCTGATCAGCCGCTCGCCGCTGCCGTTGGTGGCGATGCCGGGAAGGCTTTCGATGATCGCCGCCTGCGAGCGCGCGACGCCGCTGTTGATCTCGGCCCCCGCGCCCTTGCGCAGCACCAGCAGGTTGTCGGGCTGGCCGGTCGCGACCAGCGTGGCGCGGATGCCTTCGCCCATCATCAGCACGGTTGCAAAGACGAACACGACCAGCGCCATGCCGCCGGCGGTGAGCAGCGTGGTGACGCGGCGCACCCACAGGTTGCGCGCGATGTAGGCGAGCGGGATGGCTTTCATCGATCAGCCGACGTGGCGCAGGCCATTGACGATGTTGATGCGGCTCATTTTCCAGGCCGGCCATGCGGCGGCGATGAGGCCCACGACGACGCTCGCCAGCAACTGCAGGGCCATCGTCAACGGCGAGACGATGAACACCGGAAACAGCGTGCCGACCGCTTTCGCGAACACCGCCGCGATCGGCAGCGTGACCAGCAACCCGAGGCCGCCGCCGATCAGCGCGATCACCAGACTCTCGCCGAACAGCAGCTTGACCACGAACCCGGGCGTGAAGCCGAGGGCCTTCAGCGTGGCGTACTCGGCCAGCCGTTCGCGCGCCGTCATCGTCATCGTGTTGGCCATCACCGCCATGATGATGACGATGATGACCACGCTCACCGCCTGCACCGCCACCAATATCGCCTCGCTCATCGAGACGAAGCCGAGCTGGAACGCTTTCTCGGTTTCGGTCAGCGTCTCCGCGCGCGAGTTCTTGAACAGCGTGTCGATGCGCTGCGAGATCAGCGGCGCGTTGTTCGGCTCGTCGATGCCGACGATGAACACGCCCACGTAGTCGGCCTCGTCGCGGCTGCGCTTGCGCGTTGTCTCTGCCAGCAGCTTCCAGTGGAACAGGAACTGCGACTCGTCGGTCTTTGCGTCCACGCCGTCCCAGATGCCGCGCAGCGTGAAGGTCCAGGTGCCGGGGTAGATGGTGCCGCGGATCGGGATCTGGTCGCCGATCTTCCAGCCGTATTCATTGGCGAGCTTGCGGCCGACGATGGCGCCCTGCTGGTCGAGGATGAAGGCCTTCTTCTCGGCGTCACTGAGCACGTACTCGGGGTACATCGCCAGGTAGCTCGCCGGCTCGATCGCGAATTGTGGAAAGAAGTTGCGCTCGGTGATGTAGACGCCGCCGAACCAGTTCGACCATGACACCGATGAAACGCCCTCGACGGTGCGGATGCGGTCGGCATGGCTGAGCGGCAGCGGGAAGGTCAGCGAGATCGAATTGCGCGTGACGAGCCGCGTGCTCGACGTGCCTTCGACGCCGTTGTACCAGGCATCGACGATGGTGCGCAGCAGGCCGAAGGCGCAGATCGCGACCACCAGCCCGACCATCGTCAACAGCGTGCGCAGGCGGTGCCGGAAGGCGTTCTTCAGCAGCAGGCGGAAGAGGAACATGGGGCGCTTGCCTACGGAGCGGCGACCGCCTCATCCGGCACCAGTTCACCCTTCTCCAGGTGAATCAGCCGCCGCGCCCGCGCCGCGGCCTTCGGGTCGTGCGTGACCATCACGATCGTCTTGCCGAGTTCGCGGTTCAACTGGTCGAGCAAATCCAGCACCTCGCCGCCGGTGGTGCGGTCGAGGTCGCCGGTCGGCTCGTCGGCGACGATCAGCGTCGGGTCGGTGACGAGCGCGCGCGCGATCGCGACCCGCTGCTGCTGGCCGCCCGACAACTCGTTCGGGTAGTGGTCCACCCGGTCCGCGAGGCGCACCATGTCGAGGGCGGCCTGCACATGCGCCTTGCGCTCGCTGCGCGAGAGGCGCGTCAGCAGCAGCGGCAGCTCGACGTTCTCGAACGCCGTCAGCACCGGCATCAGGTTGTAGAACTGGAAGATGAAGCCGACGTTGGCCGCGCGCCAGTCGGCCAGGTCGCCTTCACCGAGCGTCGCGATGTCGACGCCGCCGATCTCGATCCGGCCGGACGTCGGCTTGTCGATCCCGGCGATCAGGTTCAGCAGCGTGCTCTTGCCCGAGCCGCTGGGCCCCATCAGCGCGACGAACTCGCCCGCGTTCACGTCAAGGTTCACGCCATCGAGCACCGGGATGCGCTGCTC